>JAQCNR010000031.1 GCA_028274925.1 Halovenus sp. | reverse complement strand
CTCCTCGTGGTGGAGGCGGGACGGCTTTTTATACAGCCTCGCCGAACAGAGAGGTATGACACTGTTCCTGCAGAGCGAGGAACTCGCACAGTTGGCAACACCAACGGAGTATGTTGATGTCGTACGCGAGGGGTACCGACAGCGCGGTGAGGGGGCACAGGCCGAACCACGGACACGACTGAACAACGCCGACCCGCCGGGCTTTCTGACCGGCTATCTCGCCGTCCTTCCCGACACTGGAGCGATGGGTGGGTACACCTACGCCGCCGGGTTCGGCCAGCAGGACGCCCAGTTCGTCCTGCCGCTGTTCGAGTACGACAGCGGCGAACTGCTCGCGATTCTCGACGGCGCGAGCATGAACCCCTGGAAGACTGGCGCGGCGGGAGCCGTCGGTATCGACGAACTCGCCCGAGACGACGCGACAGAACTCGGAATCATCGGCAGCGGCACGCAGGCCCGCGGCCAACTCCACGGGGCCGCCGCGGTCCGGGACCTCGATTCGGTTCGAGTGTTCTCGCCAACGACAGAAAACCGAGAAACCTTCGCTGCGGAGATGGACGAGGAACTCGACGCAACTGTCGACGCCGTCGACACGACCGAACAGGCGGTCTCGGATGTAGACATCCTGGTCACGGCGACGACCTCACCGAAACCGGTCTTCGATGGCGACGACCTCTCACCGGGGACGCACGTCACTGCAATGGGCAGTTATCATCCGACGAATCACGAGGTCGACCCGACGACGGTCGCTCGCTCGAAGTACGTCCTCGATTTGGCTGGTCGGATCGACACCGACGCTGGCGCGTACCGAACGGCGCTGGAAGACGGCGCTATCGAGAAGGGTCACATCCACGCCGAACTGGGCGAGGTTGTCGTTGGCGACGCTGCCGGCCGGGAGTCAGACGAGGAGATTACGCTGTTCGACAGTGGCGGCACCGCCGTCGAGACTGTTGCGGCGGCAAAACTGCTGTACGACCGAGCGGTCGATGACGGACTCGGCCACGAACTCGACGTGTCCTCTGCGACCGAGGCGTTCCCGGGTCGCTAATCCGAGCGTCGTCCCGCGAAGATTCTTGGGGCCAATATTTTTACCGGTCTTCCGCTATCTTAACACAAGCTACGGCAATGGACCCGTCTCCGATACATGTGCTTCACGTGGATGACGACCCCGAATTTCGTGACCTGACGGCAACGTATCTCGAGCGCAAAAACGACCGATTTCTTGTCGACTCGGCCGCCAGTCCTGCCGAAAGCCTCGATACGCTTCGTGACCAGCCAACCGATTGCATCGTTTCTGACTACGATATGCCCCGACAGACCGGCATCGAGTTCCTGGAGCGCGTCCGCGAGCGGTGGCCTAACCTGCCCTTTATTATATTCACCGGCAAGGGCAGCGAAGAAGTCGCAAGCGAGGCGATATCTGCAGGCGTCACTGATTATCTTCACAAGAAGACTGGAACGGAGCAGTACGACCTGCTGGCCAACCGCATCGAAAATGCTGTTCAGGCTCGCCGTGACGCCAAAGCAGCAGAGCGGCGTCGAGACCTGATGTCAAGCGCCGAGCTTATCAGTTCGACAGGCGGGTGGGAACTCAATCTCGACACCGAGGAACTCCGGATGACCAACGGTCTCAAACAGTTGTACGGCCTCGGCGAAGACACTGCGCTCTCACTCGAAGAGACCTTCGACCTCTACGACGCAGACAGTCAGGAGCGAATTGGGGACATCATCGAGGAGGCCGCTGAAACCGGATACGCGGAGAGTGATGACCTCCACTTCCAGCGGGTGGGCGGCGAACAGCGCGTCGCTAGGGGGACTGCCGAACTTGTCGAGCACACGGACAACGGAACGATCCTTCGTGGCGTCGTTCGCGACATTACTGACCAGCGACAGCGCGAGCGACAGTTTCAGGCACTCGTCGAGAACTCGGCGGATGTCATCTCAATCGTCGACGCTGCGGGCCGATTCCAGTACCAGAGTCCCTCTGTCGAACACATTCTGGGATACGACCCGGAAGAAACTGTCGGGCACGTGGCACTGGAGTATATCCATCCTGAGGACAGCGACGCAATCCGACGCTGGTTCGAGGATGATGTCACCGCCGAAGCACCAGCAGACCCGGTCGAGTGTCGCGTTCGACACGCAGATGGGTCGTGGCGCTGGCTGGAACTCAGCGGTAACAATCAACTCGATAACTCGGCTGTCGAGGGCCATGTAATCAACAGCCGGGATATTACGGCCCGCAAAGACCGAGTTCGTGACCTGCGAGAGCTTACCTCACAGTACCAGGCGCTGGTCAACTACTTCCCCAACGGCGGCGTGTTTCTGTTCGACGAGAACCTGGAGTACGTCCGGGCCGGCGGCGACGAACTGAGCGAGGTCGGGCTTTCGAGTGCCGATTTCGCCGAAGAGACACCGTTTGACCTGTTCCCGGACGAGATTGCCGAGGAGACAGCTCGGTATTACCGGAAAACGCTCCGCGGCGAGCGCTGCACGTACCGGCAGGAGTACCAGGGTGAACACTACGAAATCCAGACGCTTCCGATTCGAGACGAGGCAGGTGACGTACAGTATGGCATGGCTGTCTCGCGGAACATCACGGACGAACTTGAACGCAACGCGGAACTCAAACGACAGAATGAGCGTCTTGACCAGTTTGCCAGCATCATCGCCCACGACCTGCGCAACCCGTTGCATCTCTCGGACCAGTGGTTAGAGTTAGCACGCGGGGAGTGTAACAGTCCCCATCTGTCAGAGGTTGCAGACGCCCACCGCCGGATAGACCGGCTCATCGAAGACCTGTTGACGTTCGCCCGGCTTGGCACCGAAGCGCTCGATGCCGGACCTGTCGCAGTCGACGGACTGCTCAGAGACTGCTGGGAAACCGTCGGGAACGACACCGCTACTCTCGTCGTCGAGACGGATGCCACGGTCCATGCCGACCGTGACCGCCTCCAGCAACTCTTCGAGAACCTCCTGCTCAACGCACTCGAACACGGCGGCGCGGACACAACCGTTGCTGTCAGTCGGCTCGTGGACGGTCTGGCTATCGAAGACGACGGTCCCGGTATTCCCGGTGACGAGCGCGAGGATATCTTCGAGCCCGGTTACTCGACTACCGTGGACGGAACGGGGTTTGGACTACAGATTGTCAAACAGATTGCAAACGCCCACGGCTGGGACATCAGCGCTGTCGACGGCGACGGCGGCGCGCGGTTCGAGATTACTGGGATTGAGTTTGCCGAGTGACCGAGACAAGACACCCGTCGACGCCGGCAACCCCCGCCGCTCTGGTCTCTCCGTCTTTTCTAACACGTAGACAGGCCTGCTGAACGGCGGACAAATCACGGAGCCAACATTATAGTTGAAGCCACACAGAAATTATTAACATGTCCTCGCAGGACTCGGCCACCCACGATACTGCTCTCACGACGAGTTTCGGGGAGCGATTCGTTTTTCGGGACACGGCAGCCGATACTGATGGTGAGTTGCTCCGGATGGACACCTATCTCGACCCGGGAGTGAGACGACCGCTCCATACCCACCCGAAACAGGACGAGCGGTTCATTGTCCACTCCGGAACACTCGGCGTTGCAGTCGGAGACGAGGAACGACTGCTGGAGGAGGGAGAGACAACGACAGTGCCGGCAGACACGCCACACACGTTCTGGAACGCGGGGGACGGTGAGATGCATATGACGACAGAGCACCGGCCGGCGTTGCGCTTCGAGGAGTTCATCCGTGCGATGGTTGCACTCGACCGCGAGGGCGGACTGGACGACGAAGGAATGCCAGCGAACCCACTCGTCGGCGCTGCAGTCATCGCCGAGTTCAGCGACGAGATGCAACCCGCGGACGTGCCAGTGCCAGTCCAACGTCTGCTGTTTCCGGTCCTCGCGAAAGTTGGCGGTCTCTTTGGGTACGACGTTCCCGAGTATCAAGACGTGACAGCCACTGGTGCAGAAGCCATGCGTTAGCCCCGGCGGCGTCCACGCAGGTCGGTTTACTCAGCGGACGCTCACCCGCCTCTCTGAGAGTCACAGCCCAGGTTGTCCGCCAGAACAGAGTGTAAGCCGGTGGTGAACGACCCGAATGCATTTATAATAATCTGGTCGATTCAATATCTAGTCATGATGGGTCCAATACAGACAGTGGGAACCGAACCAGGTGCGCTCGTTGGTGGGGCAATAGTCGTGCTCGCGGGGCTGTGGACACTCCGAATTGTGGTCCGAAGTGTGAGTCGGTTGGCATCGATGGTTGGGGTGTCGACGCGGCCGGTCGCGGCGGTCGAACCGGGCAGCGTCGAGGTCGAAGGCACCGTCCGCTCGGCCGGTGAAACGGTCTCCAGCCAGATGAGCGACGACGAGGCGGTCATCAGGGAGTACCGGTCACAGAGTTGGCGGCGCGACCGCCCCGGGAACGATAATACCGGGACCGGCTACGTCCCGCCGCTGCCGCAGTCACTCACACCCAACGCGCTGAACAACACAGCGTCGGTGCCGTTCTACGTCGAAGATGATACCGGACAGGTCTTGGTCGACCCGGTGAAAGCCGACGTGAGTCTCGCCGCCGACGAAAAGGACACCAAACGCCCCGGCTACGAACGCCGCGAGCGGCAGGTCGAGGCGCGACTCGAACCCGGCGACGAGGTCTACGTCCTCGGCCACGCGATGCCGAGCGAAGCGTATTCACCACCCGAACGAAGTGGACTCCTGTACAAATTCTATCGGCTGTTTGGCGGCGAATATAAACAACTCCCGGCGTCGGAGGTCATCGAGGAGGAGGAACTCGTCATCACTCGAAACGGGGACGGTTCCGAGTTCGTCATCTCTGACACCCCGGAATGGCGGGGGTGGCTTCGACAGGTACTGATGACGATTCTATGGACCATCATCACCCTTGCTCTGTTCGCAATTGGCGGGTATTTCGTGCTGACAGGGGTGGGTGTGGCGGTCCCACTCCCGCTTTGAGCGTCAGAGGAAACTTTCGAGGCCAAGCGCCTCGGCCAGTGTGAGGCCGCTGAGCAACGCGCCAATCAGATAGCCAGCGATGGTGCCGCCGTTGAGCAGCGGCAGTCCGGCGTGGGCGCGACCCTTACTGACGAGCCACAACAGCACTGAGAGACCCAGTAGCGTCCCGAGCATTGCGGTGGCGGCTGGGAGCGTGG
The DNA here is from genome assembly GCA_028274925.1 of Halovenus sp. GTDB lineage: Archaea > Halobacteriota > Halobacteria > Halobacteriales > Haloarculaceae > Halovenus. The sequence continues at coordinate 18,153 of JAQCNR010000031.1, read as the reverse complement.
CGTTGATCCCGAGTATCGAGACTGTCGGGCCTGTGTCGATGAAGAAGGCAGCGCTGGCGACGAGCACGGACGGAATCACTGCGTCGCCCAGTCCGATAAAGAGTGCGTCGCGCTCGCCGCCGTCGAGTTCGTCTCGGACATCGTCGTCGAGCGCGTCGATATCGATGTTGGCGTCCGCGAGTACGTCGCTGTCGATACCGCCGACTCGACTAGCCCCCAGTTCGTTGAGCAGCGTCGCGTCGATTTCCTCGGGGTCGGTCGGCAGGGTGTCGTCGGAGTCTTCGATGCTATCCGGCATTGGGGATTCCAGGAACGTGTACGAGCGCGTCAGCGGGACGACGAACACCACCGGCACGCGCATCTCCATCATCCCGGACGCCAGCGTCAGCATATGCTCGGTGCCGTAGACCGAGATGGCGTCGTAAACCGCGAGTACGACGAGCAAAACGAGTGCAGGGAGAATCCCGAAGTTGATACCGAACAGCCCAGCGGAGCCGATACCCATGATGATTCCAGCGGTGTCGATGACGTACCACTCCGGGTAGAGATACAGCGCCGCGCCGAGTCCGAGCGCGATTGCCAGTACGAGGACGTCCTGTACCGGAATCCCGCCTGCCGTTCCGAGCGCGGGAACGAGCGCGTCGAAGACGAAAAACGTGACGTAGACGCCGGCGAAGATGATGACGAGGCGGAGTACATTTTGTCCGCCGTACTTGATGATGCCGAGCATCGCGGCTGTCGCCACGAGGATGCCGACGATGTAGGCGATACTAATCCCCGGATTGCTGGTGTCCTGGGTCCCCTGTAATCCCCCTTCGAGAAACGGTTCGACGAGTGCGAGCGCGCCGAGTTGCACGATACAGAAGATGGCGAGCACTGCTCCGCTCGCGAGCAGTTGGCGCGTGCGATGGTCCATACCGAACCCTCGGCGCTCCCGTGTTTGAGGATTTCGAAACGAGCGGGCACGAAGCGGGCGAACGGACAGATCCGACGCCGTTTGACCTATTATTACGCCTGATTTCGACTATTTTTCGGGAATGTAATGATTTACCGGGTACATTCCTAGCAACAGCAAAGTCTAACCGGATGGACTCAAAATAGTACAATGATGCCAACAGTAGAATACCTCAACTACGAAGCTGTCGACGACAACGACTGGGACGTTTACGGTGACGACCTGTTCGAGAAAGCTTCCGACGCCGGCCTCGACGACGAAGATTACGGCGAACTCGACGTCAACGAAGGCGAGTACATTCTCGAAGCCGCCGAGGCGCAGGGATACGACTGGCCGTTCTCGTGCCGTGCGGGGGCCTGTGCGAACTGTGCCGCCATCGTCCTCAATGGCGAAATCAACATGGACATGCAGCAGATTCTCTCCGACGAGGAAGTCGAAGACAAGAACGTTCGCCTGACCTGCATCGGGTCGGCTGAAACCGACGAGGTCAAGATCGTCTACAACGCGAAACACCTCGACTACCTGCAGAACCGCGTCATCTAATCCGCGACCGCCAGCGCTTTTAGAGCGCAGTACTGGGCGGAATCGCTTTTTATAGACAGCCGTTTTCGGTAGCCAACCGCACTCACAACTGCTTCATCAGTGACTGACACCCAGCTATAGCTGGTCGGCGATATCCTCGGCAAAGTAGGTGAGAATGAGGTCTGCGCCGGCGCGCTTGATCGACAGCAGCGACTCGTAGGCCGTTTCGTCGAGGTCGAGCCAGCCCTTCTCCGCGGCAGCGTGCAACATCGCGTACTCCCCAGAGACGTTGTACGCTGCCACCGGGTGGTCGAACTCTCGACGAATATCCGCAATCACGTCCAGATACGGCAGTGCCGGCTTCACCATCAACACGTCGGCACCCTGCTCGACATCCAGTGTGACCTCCGTGCGGGCCTCGCGGGCGTTTGCGGGGTCCATCTGGTAGTGTCTGCGGTTCCCGAACTCCGGCGCGCCGTCGGCGGCGTCACGGAACGGACCGTAGAACGCAGACTCGTATTTCGCCGCGTAGCTCATAATCGGCACGTGCTCGAAGCCCTCGCTGTCGAGCGCACCGCGGATGGCTCCGACCATCCCGTCGATCATTCCGGAGGGAGCGACCATATCCGCGCCTGCCTCGGCGTGTGAGACGGCAATCCGTTCGAGCAGGTCCAGTGTCTCGTCGTTCTCGACGGTGACCGTTGGCTCCTCGCTCGCGCCGTCTTCGAGCACCCCACAGTGGCCGTGGTCGGTGTACTCACAGAGACAGACATCGGTGATGACGTAGGCGTCCGTCTCGCTGGTGATAGGTCGGGTCGCTTCCTGAACGACACCATCATCAGCCCACGCCCGACTCCCACGCTCGTCTTTGGATTCGGGGATGCCGAAGAGAATAATCGCCTCGACGCCAGTCTCGCGAATCTCCTCCACGCGGGAAACAGCCTCTGACACCGGGACGCGCTCGTGGCCCGGCATCGACTCGATTGGCTGGCGACTGTCTGTCGTCGCGTCGACGAACACTGGGGCGATCAGGTCGCTCGCGTCGAGTTCCGTTTCGCGAACGAGGGGGCGAATGCCGTCGGTTCGCAGGCGACGGGGTCGCTGTGTCAGGTCCATACCAGTCGTTGCTCGGGCGGCGACAAAGCCGTGTCGTTCGTCCCGAGGTTTATGTCCGGAGACGGGACCAGCCCGCGGTATGAGTCGACACGACCGACCGAACGGGACACACAGACAGCAGCAATCGGAAAGCCAACAGCCCGCCCACCGCTCACAGCGCACCGGGCCAGGAGCCAGTACCCAGCAACGCTCGCCTCAGCAGGCGCCCACACAGACGACCAATTCGTCGCCTCCAGTGGGATTTCGACTCGTCTCTGCCCTGTTTGCAACCACTGGGCTCCTCTTGCTCGCTGCCGCCGCCGTGTTGTTCGACAGCGCGAGTAGCGTTTCGGCGGTGTTCGGTCCGGCCGGGACAGCGGTCCTCGTGATTGCCGTCGCATTTGGCGGGCTTGGACTCACGAACCTGCTGGCTGGCTACGGAATCTGGCGGTTCCGGGCGTGGGGCCGCAAACTGGGACTGTTCGTTTCCGGCAGCGCTACAGTCGGGAGCCTGTTTATGCTCGTGGCTGCCGGACCGGCCGGACTTCCGGGCCTCGTGCTCAACGGTGGGGTTGCGTGGTATCTCTACGAACATAACGAAGAGTACGCTCGGTGGGGACGCGCGTGATCAGGCCGGGTTGACCCGCTGAAACAGCGGCGCAAGCCCCGGGTAGCCGTCAGCCCGCCAGACGGCCAGTGCGACTGCGAGTAACACGAACTCGGTGAGAAAGTACGGCTCGCCGAGTGAGTCACGCAAGAGACCGAGCACCGTCGGTGCGCCTTCCCCAGAGACCCCGCCCGGTGAGAGCAGCGGCCAGAATAGCCCTTCCCACGGGGTCTCCGTATCCCACAGAATCGGCAGCGCGTCGAGCAGCGTATGCGAGATAACACCGATCGTGAAGGCGACACCGTACTCCTCGATACCGTTCCGGCGGGCGACGAGGTAGACCAGCGCCGACAGCGGTACGAGGAAAAACAGTGAGTGCCCGAGCGTTCGCCCGCCCGGCAAGACACCGAGATACCACGCCAGCGGTTTGTCGATTACATCAGGTAACAGCGCGGCAACCCCAACGACGACTGTCGCCACGTGGTCCGGTGACTCGTTCTGCCGGGAGCGTGTCGACAACGTGTACAGCAGATAGGCGACGGAGGCGTGTCCAATCGGCCACATACCACTCTCTGACCAGCCAGCGAATAAATGTCGTCCGATCCCCCGTCAGCGTCCGCCCGCCGGAAGGTAGCCCCGCCAGTGTAACACTGCGAGGACGATGACCACACCACCAAGGCCGGCAGCAAGGGACTGAAACGTCTGGGTGTAGGCCGCGCCGCGGCTAACGGCAGTGCCGACAGTTCCCGACCCAAGCGCCTGCGCGACCATCATCACCGCTGAGTAGAGCGCGTAGGCACTCGCACGGTGCTGGTCGGGAAGCGAATCGAGCATGTACGTGTCCATCGCTGGAAACAGTGAGTGGATGATGTAGCCGACAAGGAGGCTGGTCGCCGCGAGCGCGAGCAGTCCGTCGACAACCGTGAGCAGGAGAACACTCAGCGTGAAGCTGCCGACAATCGACAGCAACAGCGGGACGTAAGAGACTCGGTCGGCGAGCCAGCCAGTGACGACGAAGGCAGGCACGCCCGCGCCAAACATGGCCGACAGCAGCAGACGGCCGGTCGCCGGGTCGACGCCTTTCGCAACAGTCAGATAGTCGCCGTAGAGGTTGAACAGCGCGTTCCAGAGAAACCCTGTCGTGCCGATGAACGCGATGCCGGTGAGAATAATTGGCCACTGTGCCCGGCCAGCCGTCAGGAGACTTCTGTCATCGAGGCCGGCCTCGGGCAGGGTCGTCCGTCGGGCTGTGACAACCAGTCCAACTGTTCCGAGGGCGGCGACGACTGCAATCGCCGCGAAAGCGCTCCGCCAGGAGCCAACGACGAGGAAGGCACTCACCACCAGCGGTGCGGCGACAGCGGCGATCTGGCTGGCAGTGCCGTGGAGTCCAAGTGCCGTGCCCACGCGGTTCGGAAAGAGCTCACTCACCAGTGGATTTGCCGCGATGAAGTAACTCCCGCTGGCCAGTCCCATCAGAAAGGCGCCGAGAGTGAGGTGTGCAACTGAGCCAGCTATCGCAGTAAATGCGGAGGTCGCCACCAGCGACCCGCCGGTTGCGGCGATGACGTGATGACGTCGGAACCGGGTTAGCAGCAACCCAGTCGGGGCTCGTGGGGCAGCACTGCCGAGCCACGCGGCACTGGTCACAATCCCGAGCGCGGCGGCAGAGACGCCGAATTCGGCAGCAACCGGCTGCAACAGTGGTGCGAAGATCACCCGTGCGAGGTTGACCAGAAACACCAGCACACACAGCGAGCCGAACAGTTCACGGCGAGACACGCCTGCTGCTCTGGCCGCCATCGGGTTGAGCGATTCGACTCGCGGCGACGCTGAGAAGGAAACCGTTAACAACTCCCGGACCAGAGCGTCAGTATGGCCAGTTTCGAGAAAGCAGAGGATCGTATCTTCAGCAAACAGATCTGTATGCGGTGTAACGCGCGAAACCCACAGCGACGCGAGTCCTGCCGGAAATGCGGCTACGGCAATCTCCGCCCGAAAGCCCGCGAAACCCGCAGCGCCTGAGGCCGTTTTCTCTCTGTTTTGCGCGACGACCACTAGCGCCGTAGCTCTGTCTACCGTCGGCGACAAACGCACCTGAAACCACTCGTTACCATCTAGCGGTGTTGAGCACCAAATATATATGCGGGCAACTCCAAGAACTGAGTGCATGCCACCCGAACCCCTCTGGTCGGTGTCCGCGTACTCGGCGGCTCCGGTTTCCCCCCTCGCCGGAGCGGCCACCACAGCGGCCACGGCCCAGCGGATTCGGGCACCGACAGCGGCCGACTCGGTCCCGTCCCCCGTGACCCGTCGGCGTGTCGGGCGTCTGGAGCCTGTCCGTTTCACCTATCCCTCATCCGATCCCGTTGGCGGCTCAGGCTCCGTTTGCTCGACTCTGCTGTCGGTCGCCCCTGCTGGGTGGCCGTGCATCCACCCGGATCGAACATCGTCGCCACCGACCGGCGTCGTTCCCCCTCGGACGCCGCGTGGCGACACTCTTTGTCGTTCCCACCCTCTCCCGAATATGTCCAGACACAGCGAGATTTGTCGGCGTGAACACCGCTCCCCTCCGGTGTTCCCGCGATAGTCTCTCTATTCCTCTGGGTATTTTGCCTCGCGACGCTCTGCCCGTTCGAGCGCCCGCTCTACGACAGTCCGCACGTCTCCCGTGTAGACATCGCCGTGGCCAGCGTACATCGACTCGACGTCTCCCATCCGGTCGAGTAGCTCGTGGATGCTCTCGATGAGTCGCTCACGAGACATGCCCGGATAATCTGTTCGACCAAAGCTCCCGTCGTCGAACGCCCCGTCGTTGTAGACGACGACATCGCCGGAAAACAGTGATTTATCGCCCACGAAGGAGACGTGGTCGTCGCCGTGTCCTGGCGTGTGGACGACTTCACACGTTTCGTCACCAATCTGGATGTGGTCTCCATCGGCAAGTTCGTGGGTTCGTTCGGCGTGGTCGGCGTAGGCATAACAGTCCACGTCGAACGCCGAACAGACCGCGCCGAGTTCTGCGACGTGGTCCGAGTGTTGGTGGGTGACGACGACTCGGTCGAGCGTGTCGGTATGCTCGCGAATTGTGTCGATAACTCCGTCCACCGCGCCGGCGTCGACCAGTGTCGGCTCTGCGCCGAGTGCGAGATACGCGTTGCTCGTAAACACCTCCGCGTCCGCTGTGACGTTGATGACTTCCATACCAGCCATCGGGTGGCCGACCCCAAGAAACTGTCCCGCTCTCAGGTGGAGACACCACCCAAGCCAAGCAGTTGCGTGGCTCGGTCAGCCTCGGCCAGCAGCACCTCCTGCAGCGTCGGCGGGTTTCGGACGGTCGTTTCTGCGAGCACCGATTCTGGCACAGAGAGTGTGTCCGCGGGGACTCGTTCGTCGCCGTGGACGGCGAGGTGGTGTGAGCCGAGTTTCATAACCAGCGGTCGGTCTGTCTGGTCGTCCTCGGCGTACAGCTGCTCGTTCACCCGCTCGTGCTGTGTTGCACACATCTGTGCGCAGTCCGCGGTCGTTGGTTCGACGTACAACCGTCCGAGATAGTAGCCATCCGAGAATCGTTCAAACATGCGGTCCAGTGCCACGTTATCAAGACTCATACATAAGTCGTTCGCCTATCCTGCCTCCCGGGGACCCGTGCTGACCCCTCTGTGTCTCGTAGTTCCTGTTCGTTGGTTGATTGCTTCGCTCGGAGCGGACCGCTGTCGTGCTGAAATAGCCTGTATGGTATCTTAGCCACTCATAAACGCTATTGGACCGTCTCACGCGGTGAGCGCGTTCGGTAAACTGACCGAACGAATATCCGGTTTTATGTGTGGATACAGCCAAGGAAGTGATACGTAATGAGATCCCGCTCCTACACCGCTATCGGGTTATTCGTCGTTCTTGCAGTCGCCGTTGCGGTTCCTGCTGTCGCTGTCGCGGACTTTGGCTCGACAGCCGTGCAGGAGGAGCCAACCGACAACGAGTCCGAACTCGGTGTCGCAGTTACTTCCTTCGCACAGTCGAGTGCTGTCGACGCCGCGGGCAGTGCCGAGCAGGGACTGTGGCAGGCACAGGTAAACGCGACGTTCGCACAGAACGCGACAGAAAACGAGACTGTTGCCGTCATCAGTGACCGCGCGATGGAACTCGAGCAGCGTCTTGCAGCGCTTCAGAATCGAACCGAGCGCCTCGAACAGAACCGAGCGAATCTCTCCGAGGTGGCGTACAACGCTCGTGCGAGTGCCCTCCGCTCGCAGATTGCAAACGTTCGCTCGGCTATCGACCAGGCCAACCGGACGGCAGCTAGTCGCGGTGTCAACACGACACAACTCGACCGACTCCGGACCAACGCTGCGAACATGACCGGCCCCGAAGTGGCTGCGATTGCGCGCAACATCACTGACGCACCTCGCGGCCCACCCGCGAACACACCCGGACAGAACCGCTCAAACCAGTCCTCACCGGGTGAGCGCGGCGGACAGGGGAACGCGTCGGCTGACCGGCCCGACACTGCCGGCGGTCCTGAAAACAGAACGATGGGCCCGCAGAATCCGGGCGCTGGCTCCGGTAACTCCACCGCTGGCTCACAGAACGCCAGCGACAACGGCCGCCCTGAGAACGCCGATGACGGGTCCGACCAGAAACCGGGAGACGCTGGTGGCTCGGACAACTCGACAGGCCCACAGAGCGACGAGCAGAGGACTAATTCTAACGACGACGATGAGACGACCGATGGCTCTGACGACCAGTCCGATAACGGCGACTCTGACTCGGATGACTCCGGCAACCCGCCGGATGACCGCGGTCAATAAGTCGGCCGTGAATTTATATACCGGAGGGGCTTACGTCGGGTGAATGGACTCCGCTGAGTTTCTCGATATCCTCGGGAATGCGAACCGACGTCGTATTCTCCGACTGCTCGCGGAGCGGCCCTGTTACGTAACCGAAATCAGCGACTTCCTGGGCGTCAGCCCGAAGGCAGTCATCGACCACCTCGAAAAGCTCGAAGCCGCCGGCCTCGTCGAGAGTCGAACGGACAAGAAACGCCGCAAGTACTTCTCTATCGCCCGGCACGTCCGCCTCGAAGTGACTGTCTCTCCCTACGAGTTCGGCACGAAAAGCGCGTATCCGGCCAGTTCACGCCTCGACCTCACCTCCTGTCGACAGCTGAGTATCGAACTCGAACACGACCCCGACGCCACCGATTCGGGTGTCACCGCTTCTGATGTGGAGGCTGACGACGTTGTCTCGCTGACGCAGGCGCTGCGTGATGTCCAACAGCTCGAAAACGAACTCTCACTCGCCCAGCGGTGGGCACAGGGACGACTGACGGAACTCCGGGAACATCTCGAATCGGTGCTGGACGACGACCAGAGCCGACTGCTCGCGAATCTCTTGCTCGCGCTTGCCGACGAACCAGCCGACATCGAGGAGTTAAGCCGTGACGTTGGCGCGCCGCCGGACGTCATCGAGGAGCCACTGTCGGAACTCGTCGCGGAAGGCATCGCCGAGGAGAATGGGGGGACGTATCGGCTCGCCGACGAGGAATAACTCAGTCGAGGTCGGCGGTCAGTCCCGCCCGCAAGTCGCGGCCGAAGTAGTGACCGACAGCACCAGTAATTGCACCAGCAAGCAGTGCAATCCCGAGCAACGTCGTCCCCGACGCAAACGCGGCAACAGCGAGGTTTCCGAGCAGTGTTGTGCCGCCGCCGGTGACGGCACCAGCCAGCGCCATCTCGAGGTATCGCCGGTGCTCAGAGCCGAGGCCGTAGGCGAATCCTGCTGTCGCGATTCCCAGCACGCCGTTTGCAATCGAGAGAATCGGCACGAAACTGAACGCAATCACGCCGACGACTGAGAGTGCGAGTGCGGTCCCAAGCGAGCGCAGTGTCGCTATTGAGCCGAGCCGCGACCGGACGACCCCCGCGTCGCTGGATTGCTCGCCCGACGACTCCGCAGGCTCAGCCTCGACGCCGAACTCCGTATCGAGGTCGGCTACCGAGTCGTCGAAGTCGGTGTCGACAGCACTTTCGCGCTCGATCTGGGACTCACGCTCGGACATACTGTTATCTTATCCGGCCAGCAACATCTTCCTTGTGCCCCGTTTCCGACCGCGCGACTTACGCCCAGATGGCCGTTACGACTGCGTCGTCAGTCTCGACAGTCTCGTACTCGTAGCCGCGGTCGTCGAGCTTTGGGTAGAGAAACTGCGGCACGCGGTCGTTGTACTGGACCAAGACTCCGTGTCCATTAGCCGTTCCCGAATATATTCGACGCTCCTGAGGGTCGCTATTCCCGTACTTCCGTCGGTGCCAGCGAGCCGTCCAGACCCATCGCTTCGTTGGTGGTCGCAATACTCTCTTCTCGGCTTTCAGTGCCCAGCACCGCCCGAATCGCGTCGACGTTCTCGGGCACAACGTCGGATTCCTGGTGGATTGCCTGGAACAGGTAGAGGTCGCTCTGTCCCTCGCCAACGTCGCTCTGGACAGTAATTGATTCGCCCCAGACGCAGTTCTCCCAGATATCTCCTCGTGGGCGGTCGCTGTCCTGTGCGAGTTCCTTGAGTGCGCCAGCGCCGTCGAGGCCCAGCCACTCGGGGATGACGAAGGTTCGGCTCTGGTTGTCGAGTAGCTCTCGGACTTCCTCGGTGCTCGGGTCGGCGTCCAGCGTGATATTGACGCTGTGGGTGTGCATCAGTGTCGCGGGCACCTTCAGCCCGAGCGTATCAATCGAGAGGTCGGGGAAGATAGTGTTCACGTCCGGTCCGTGGTGGGAGGGGAGTCCGACCGGATTCGGCAGGATGTCGTTGATCGGTCCGCGGTCGGTCTGTGCCGGGTCGCCGCCACGACGGACCAGCGTTGCACGGACCTTCTCGATGCCGTACTCCTCCTGCAGCGGCGCGACGAGTCGCGAGAGTCCGGTCGTGTTACAGGAGACGACGCGGACGAGATCCATTCCCTCGACGGTATCGAAGTTCGACCGGGCGTTGAAGCTCCCGTCGACAATCTCGGCGTCTTCTCCACCCTGGAGGAGTGCGGGCGTGTCGTACTCCTCGTACATCGCTGCGTTGTCGGCCCCAATTCCAGAGGGGCAGGCGTCGACGACGATATCGCTCGCTTCGACCAGTTCTTCCACGTCGCCCGCGAGGTCAATCCCAGCCTCGGCGAAGCGTGGTTTACGCTCCTCGACGGCGGCATAGAGGTCGAATCCTTTGTCGACGGCGGTACTGGCCTCGAAGTTTGGCCGTGTTTTCGCAACGCCGACAACCTCCATGTCCGACTGTTTGCGGACGGCGTCGGCAACCCGTTTCCCGATTGTTCCGTATCCGTTGATTCCGACTTGGATCATTGTGTGAAGGTGTGTACGGTCGGTGTATATCCTTTCCGAAGTCCGTCACTCTTCAGGCACGCCCTCGCCACCACGGCCCTCACCACCAGCGAAGCGGTCCGCTCCCTCCATCGCCGTCTCCAGCGACCGCGAACCGTGCCAGCCCTCGATTGCCAGCCCCTGCTCTATAGAGGTTCCGAGGCCGTCGTACACTGCCTGCCGGTCCGTGCGCACGGTTTCCTGTGGGAAGCCCGCGATGAGTTCGCCCATCTCGACTGCTCGCTCGCGCGGGTCGTCGGCAATCTGGTTGACCAGCCCCCACTCCTTGGCTTCCTCGGCGTCGACTGCCCGTCCGGTGAGAATCATCTCCAGCGCTCGCCCAAGCCCGACGACACGGGGGAGGCGCTGTGTGCCGCCGTCGACCAGCGGCACGCCGAACCGTCGCTCGAAACAGCCAAAAGTCGCCTCCGGCGCGGCGACGCGCAGGTCACACCACAGCGCCATCTCCAGTCCGCCGGCGATACAGTGACCCTCGATTGCAGCGATAGTCGGCTTCGAAACCTCCCGGCGAGTGAACCCCAGCCACCCCTCCGGCGTATCCTCTAGATCCATCGCTTTGAGGTCTGCGCCTGCCGAGAAAGTGCCGTTCGCGCCGGTGAGAACGCCGACCAGCGCCTCCTCGTCGTCATCGAAGCGGTCCCACGCCTCGCCGAGCTCGGTCGCTGTCTGGTGGTCGATTGCGTTCTTCCGGTCCGGTCGGTCAATCGTGACGACTGTGACCGCTCCCTCCCGTTCGTAACTGACCATAGCTTCAACTCGGCGGAGAGGCGCAAAAATCTGGTCCCGGAGGCGGGTTTCCGACAGAGAAATGCTGCGGCTGGGTTATGTGACCCGAGGCGGAACGAACTGTATGGTCGTCGATCAGCTAGCAATTCTAGGCTTTACAGCGCTGCTGGGCGGGCTGATGCTCTCCTATGCCCGGCGGCGGTACAACCGTGCCAAATCGCTGTCACGGCTCGTGGCCGATGGCGGTGAGCCGACGGCAGCGGGTGAGCAAACGATTAACGGGCCGGTCGAGGTTGAGAGTCCGGCCGAACCACAGCGCCGACCTCCCGAACATCACAACCCAGACGAATCGGGTGGTGACCCCGGGATCTGGGCGTGGCGGGTCCAGCGCGAACAGGCGACGGACGGCAGACACTGGAAGACTCTCGACGGTGGGATTGCCGTCGGCGATATCGTCGTCCGGGACGACTGGGACCGGGTACAGATTGACGCCGAGAGTCTCTGGGCCGAGTCGGTCGAGGACCCCTTCGACGCCGACCACCTCTTTCTCGGTGAGCCTGACATCGACGTGTATGTCGAGGAACGCGACGGAGTGCTTGCTGACGTGAGCGGCGATTACGGTCCAGTCAAAGACGTCGAGGTCAGCGTCAACATCGGCAACGAGACGACGACACCTGACAGATACCAGGCGACAGCCATCCGGGAAGGCGAGGAACTGCGGGCACGCGACACCATCGCCGACGGCGGCGAGCAACCGGCAGTTCGCGGTGACGCTGCGGTCGGAATCGGTGACCTCTCAACTCGTGCAGACCAACTGCACAGCACCGCACGACGGTGGGGGGCCGGCGGCGCACTCGTTCTCGTACTCGGTGTCAGCGCCGCCGCTGGAACCGTCATCTTCTGAGACCGCTGGCTGTCGCCGGGAGACACCCCATCACGAAGGGAAATCCCTTTGCCCCGACCACACACACTGTGCAGTATGAGCGACGGCGAGGACACAGACAGCGCGGAAGAGCCCCCCGAGGCGGAGGACGAACCGGCCGAAGCGGACCTCGCAGACCCGGCCGAGTTCGACAGTCGTCTCGACGATGCGGCCGAACTCGTCGAGAATGCGGACACGGAGCCGGACCTCGACGAGGCTGACGAGACACTTGACGAAATCGAGGCCGACCTCGAAGCGGCGACACTGCCAACGCCAGAACCGGAAGTCGGCGAAGACGAGGATCCCGAAGATGTCGAACCGCCGGACCCCAAGGAGGAGTACGAAGACCGGATTTCCAGTCTGCGCGACGATATCGAAGAACAGCGCGGGCCCTATGTCGAGGACGTGGTCAGCGATATCGGGAGCGCGAGTACGACCATCACGTCCAGCGAGTGGACGACCGAAGGCGACGAAGAAGTCGCTGAGGCCGTCGCAACCTTTCTCTCGTCGGTGAGCGACACCCTCGACGACTCCTTCGATTCCACTGGCAGCGGTCCCGAAGAGGCTGCTGCGGAACTCGACGACGCCGCCGAGCGAATTGGCGAGATGCCGCTGGACCCCGACGACGACGCCGACACCATCGCCACGCTGCTCGAACAGACTGATACGCTGAGTGCGGACCTCGACGCGGCAACACTATGGAGCGATTTGGAGGTTCGCGAACAACTCCGTCGGCAGGGCTTCTATGACGTGCTCGACCCCAACGTGAGCAAGGACTTCCCGCCGGAGTTGAGCGCCATCAATGTCTACGAGGCACAGGGTGAGGTCGAACCGCTGCTCTCTGCGCTGGATTCCTTTGGCTCGGATTTCATGGAGGAGAACGTCCTCGACGCGCTGGAACATCTCGCGCCCGCAGAAGCGTTCGACCCCGTCCACGCCCTCGCACAGCGCCGGAACAAACAGCCCGTCCGCATCCTCGGCCGCATCGGCGACGAGGACGCCTGCGACACGCTCGAAGACTTCCTCGGCGGCGGCGATGTCGAACTCGAAAAGATCACGCTCCGTGCGCTGGGGATGATCGGTGCCGACCGCTCGACCGACCCGGTTGCCCAGCGACTGCTCGCGGACAGCCGTGAGATTCGCTCTTCCGCTGCTCGCGCACTCGGACTCATTGGCGACACTCGCGCAATCGACCCGCTCAAAGACGTGCTTGCAGAGGACGACGCTGACGAGGTTCGGGCCAGCGCGGCGTGGGCGCTCAACCAGATTGGCACCGAGCGCGCACTCGATGTGGCCGCCGAGTACGCCGACGACCGCTCGTACCTCGTGCAGGCCGAAGCCGAGAAAGCCGAAGGCGTCTGAGTTGGCTTGAGAGGTTTTTCTTTTTATTGTTGACGTGTGGGGTTAAGCAGCTGCGAACAACCAGAAAGCCCCGAGGCTCTCGACTCGGGGGGCTCGCTGTGCGCGCTCCCGCTGGTAGCGTGCTTGCGTCGCCCGCCTTCGTCGAGAGCCTCGCCCCTTTCAGTCCCACCCTTTGAATTGTGTCACAGACCACCGCGGACGGGACTGAAATGGGCCGCCTGTTCGAGGAAGGCGGGCGAAGCAAGGACCTACTGGACCGCAGCGAGCGTCACGCGAACGAAGTGAGTGTGGCCTCGACAGACGAGCGTAGCGAGTCTGTCGGTGCCCCCGACTCGAACAGGCGGGGGCTTTCTGGTTGTTCACCGCCCAACGTCCACCGTCGCGTCCCAACACAACTCATCGCCGAAGACAGATACTTGAGAGTCCCAGCCAACTACGCGGTATGGTTACCTACGATTACGTCATCGTCGGCGCTGGCTCGGCAGGCTGTGTGCTGGCGAATCGACTCGCCACACAGACCGAGGGGGAGGTACTCGTCTTGGAGGCGGGCAAACCTGACGAGAAAGACGAGATAGAGATTCCTGCGGCGTTCCCGGATACGTTCAAATCTGACGTCGACTGGGAGTACTACACCGAGGCCCAGGCGGAACTCAACGAGCGCGAACTGTACTGGCCCCGCGGCAAAACACTCGGCGGGTCGAGTTCGATCAACGCGATGATCTACATCCGCGGCCAGCCAGCCGACTACGATGGCTGGGCTGAACACGCCGACGGCTGGAGCTACGACGACATCAGACCGTACTTCGACCGCGCGGAGCACAACGAACGGTTCAGCGACGAGTACCACGGCACGAACGGTCCACTCAACGTTGCCGACCAGGAATCACCGAGCGAACTCACTGACGCGTTCGTCGAGGCCGGCAAGGCCTGTGGCCACGCCGAAAATCAGGACTTCAACGGGGCATTTCAGGAGGGTGTCGGCCAGTATCAGGTGACACAGAAGAACGGCCAGCGCTTCAGCGTTGCCGACGGCTACCTCAAACCGGTTCTCGGCCGGGAAAACGTCACAGCACTGACCGGCGCGCACGTCACCGAGGTACAGATCGAAAATGGCCGGGCGGTCGGTGTCGAGTACGAGCGCGCTGGCGGTACCGGCCACGTCGAAGCAACGGAGGAAGTCATCGTTGCCGGCGGGGCAATTAATTCCCCGCAACTGCTGATGCTGTCGGGCATCGGCCCGGCTGAGCATCTCGAAGAACACGATATCGACGTGGTCGCGGACCTCCCCGGCGTCGGCAAAAACCTGCAGGACCATCTCTACACCCCTGCAGTGTGTGACTGCACCAAACCGATTACGCTCGAAGCAGCCGAAACGCTCGCCAACTTCGGGAAGTACAAAGCCCTCGATAAGGGGCCGCTCACCTCCAACGTCGGTGAAGGCGCGGCCTTCCTGAAGAGTCCGCTAGCTGACGACCGGCCAGACGTGCAGTTCCACTTCGCGCCAGCACAGTTCATCCAACACGGCTTCCAAGAACCAGAGCACGAGTACGGCTTCTCTATCGTGAGCCTCCAACTGCGACCGGAGAGCCGCGGACACATCGAACTTGGTTCGACGGACCCGCGGGACCACCCACGCATCGACCCGCAGTATCTCAGCGCCGAACCGGACCTCGACGTGCAGGTCGAGGGACTGAAGATGGCCCGCGAGTTCCTGCAAGCCGCGCCGTTCGACGAATACCGCAAGAGCGAGCGCTTACCGGGGCCTGACGTGCAAAGCGACGACGAGTTAGCGGAGCACGTCCGCCAGTACGGCGAGACGCTGTATCACCCGGTCGGCACCTGCAAGATGGGCACCGACGAGCTGTCGGTTGTCAATGAGCGCCTGCGCGTCCACGGTATCGACGGCCTGCGCGTGGTCGATGCCTCCGTGATGCCGACGCTCACCAGCGGCAACACCAACGCGCCGACGGTGGCGATTGCCGAGAAGGCCGCCGATATGATTCTCGAGCGGTAACGCTGGCCCCGGCGACACGAACTTCTATGATGGCGGCCGTCGACTGTGCTCGTATGTCCGACACAGAACCACCGATGACGCGCTTTCCCGTTCCGGACCTTGAGGATGTGCCCGAGGACATCCGCGAGCATATCGAGGAAGAGACCGAACGCGCCGGATTCATGCCCAACGTCATGCGTGCGTTCGCGTACGCCCCTCACCAGTACCGGGCGTTTTTCGACTATCACGACGCCATTGTCGAGCACTCGCCGCTCGAGCGCGAAGAAATCGAGATGATTATCGTCGCGGTCAGCGGCGCGAACGACTGCCTGTACTGTGTCGTTGCCCACGGCGCACTGGCCCGCATTTACGCGAAAGACCCACTCATCGCCGAGCAGTTGGCGACCGACCACACTGCCGCTAACATCAACGAGGCCCACCGCGCGATGTGTGACGTAGCGGTCAAACTGACCGAATCGCCCGGCAGTATCGAAGAGTCAGACTTCGAGCGACTCCGCGAGCACGGCTTCAGCGAGCAGGAAATCTGGGATATTGGCAGTCTCACCGCACTCTTTAACCTCTCGAATCGGATGGCCACGTTCGCCGATATGCGGCCGAATGAAGAGTTTTACAATCTTGGACGCGGCGGGGAGTAACAAGCGTGTACTGGCGGTAAGGGGCGTATAGCTAATTTGCTATTCCGACACGCTTCCCTATGAAAGAAAGCGCTAGCAGACGACGGTATCTACAGGTATTCGGGGCAACGCTCTTGGCTGGGGCTGCGGGCTGTACCGACAGCGATAACAACGATACTGCTAACGATGATGGCTCTGAGACCGACGACGGCAGTAACGACAACGACGGAAGTTCTACTGACGATGGAACAACCGACGACGACACGGACGATACTGACGACAGCACCGACGACACCGACGACACTGACGACAGCACCGACGACAGTGACGATGGACAGACAGACGGAGACGACGACACCGCGCCGCAGTTGGCGGAGGTATTCAGGTGGACGGATTCCTACGTTATGGAACTCGAAGCGAGTGACTTCGAGGGCACGTGGCGATTTAACGACGGCAACTGGCAACTCACCACGACAACTGACGGCCAGACCTCGGAGATATACAGTATCAGCACCGACGACGGCACGGATACCTACGTCGTCGCCGAGGGGCAGTGTTTCGTGACCGAATCCACGAGACGAGACCCGTTCAACCCACAGGAACCGGCCGAGGACGACCAAGAGTACGTCGCCAGCGGACGAACTACTCTCGACGGCCAAGACGTCTACAAGTTCGACGTTGAGGGTGGCGCGTACTACGTGAGCGTCGAGACCGGCTATCCGGTCAGATTCGAGGGGACAGATGGCACCACCGTCAACTTTCACTCCTGGGGCGAGACTGACCCGATTACCCCACCGGACATGGAGTGTACTGAACGGTAGCTACATTCTTATGACTCCCGCGCGCTAACAGCCCTCTCGTGAGCGACACAGAGGATATTCGGGTTCTACACGTTGACGACGACTCAGCCGTGACCGAGATTACGGCCGAGGTTCTCGAACGCGAGAGCGACTCGCTTGTCGTCGACACTGCACACGGTGTGAGCGAGGGTGCAGACAAACTCGCTGCAGAGTCCTTCGACTGCATTGTCTGTGATTACCAGATGCCCGAGCAGACTGGCGTCGAGTTTCTGAAGAGGATTCGTGAGGAGTCTCCCGAGTTGCCGTTTATTCTCTACACGGGCCGAGGGAGCGAGGCGGTCGCGAGCGACGCCATCGCTGCCGGCGCGACTGATTACCTGCAGAAAGCCAGTGGCACTGAGCAGTACGAACTGCTGGCGAATCGGATTCACAATGCCGTCAAGCAGTATCGCTCCAACAAGCGTGCGACCGAATTACACCGGATTCACAACATTACCGGAGAGATCAAACAGGCGCTCGTCCGGGCAGATTCGCGGGCAGAAGTCGAAACACGAACCTGCGAGATATTCAGTCAGTCTGAGCCCTACCTGTTTGCCTGGATTGGCGACCACGACTCCGAAAGTGGGAAGATCGAACCACGGGCGTGGGCGGGGGTCGAGGACGGGTATCTGGAGAATATCACCGTCACTGCCGATGACACCGAGACTGGCCAGGGTCCCGGTGGCACCGCAGTTCGCGAACGACGGGTTGCCGTCTCCCAGAACATCCACGAGGACGCAGAGTTCGAACCGTGGCGTGGCAATGCCCTCGAACGTGGCTATCAGGCGGTTGCCGCTGTCCCACTGGAGTACGAACAGACACTGTACGGAATTCTCGGTGTCTACTCAGAGCGACCGTACGCCTTCGACGAGGAGGAACGCGAGTTACTCGCAGAACTTGGCGGCGACGTTTCCCACGCACTCCACTCGCTGGAACTGCAGGCAACCCTCCGCGCCGAACGCGAGTTCATCGAACAGGCACTCAGCGAGATTCGAGATATCTTCTACGTTATCGGCGTGGACGGGACGATGCGCCGGTGGAACGACCGGGCTGTGACTGTCTTCGGTTACACCGACGACGAACTCGACGGGATGGCTGCGACCAACTTCTTCTG
>JAQCNR010000028.1 GCA_028274925.1 Halovenus sp. | reverse complement strand
TATTCCCTCAGCCTGCGAGGTAGAAGCCCGCCCACACTACGGTGGGGGAATCAAGAAGCTACACCCACCGCCTCGGCATTGGAGTGGTGCACAAACGAACAGTTGAGTCGTCACCACCCTTCGTCACCAACCAAGTAGGTCGCGTTCCTACTCTAGTATCCGTCAACTGGGACGACATCCCAATACAAAACGTCGCTCTCCGTTCCGGGAATACGATCTTGGACCAGTTATGTAAACGGACCGAACGCTGAAGCCATCCAAAATTTAGAGACGGCGATGTGGGCGCTGCACGGCCATGCCAACGGATGATACTAGTATCTCAAATACATAGCTCCACATACAACTATTAGCAAGTTATAAACTATTATAAAAATAGTGTTCGCTGTGAACCACAGCCCCCTCATCTGTCGAAACTGCCACACTGAAATAGAGTTAGACGATTTCTGGTCCAACCCAAGCGGAGAGAACAGAACGGACACTGCTATCAAATGTCCCCACTGTGAGAGCAAGAATATCGGCATCTGAAATAACTTCGGAAGAATTGCCAATCTAGTGTATGTCCATCCTGTCGAACGTCTCCTCGTGGGCGAGCGAGCAGTCGAACAGTGCGGTGTCCTGCTCGGTCATCAACGTGGCGTCGTCGGTGGCGATTCCGGCGTGGTCGACGGTCACACCGCACCGCCCGTTTGTGTTCGCCGAAGACGTTGCGCGTCGCGTCACAGATCTCATCCGTCGCCGTGTAGGCTTTGAATACGTCGATGATGTACGGCATCAGGTTCTCGTCGCCCCGCGCCGCTTCTCCAAGGATGTTATTCTGCGCCACAAAAAAGAAGGAGAGTTGTGGCGCGAACTTGCCGACATCCAGTCCAGTGTCGACAGCGGTGAGTAATCCCGGGACCGAAACTCCGTCTCGCCTCGCTCCAGCGCCTCGAACTGGTCAAGTAACCAGACCTCATCGCGGTTTTTTGAATCCCGGATGTGCCTGATTTCATATAAGACCTTACCCAATCAAGGAGCATCTCTGGCTAGGGCCGGCACAATCCGGACTGTTTATTCGAGTGCTGTTCGAATCAGCGCACAGTGAGGTTCCGGAACCCAGTCGGTCTGCTGGCTGCTCGAACGGGCGTCGCCTACGGCTGGTTTGTCGTCGCGTGTTCGTTTGCCTTGTCTGCGATGGTCTTCGGGACGATTTACTCGTATACGGTCTTTTTCGAGTCGCTACGGGGGAGTTTTGGCGGCAGCTACGCGACGCTGTCGCTGCTCTTTGGCCTACAGACGCTCGTCGCGTTCGGGAGCGCCGGCGTGTTCGGGTTCGCTATCGACCGCTACGGGGTAGCGCCGCTGCTTGTCGTTGCCGCAGTCCTGCTCGGTGTCGGCCTCGGCGCGACGAGCCAACTCTCGACGTTCTCTGGAATCCTCGCCGCATACGGGGGCGTTGCCGGACTCGGACTTGGGATTGTCTACGTCGTTGCGTATACGACGCCAGCACGGTGGTTCAGAGAGCGGTCAACGACCGCGACCGGGATTGCTGTCTCCGGAACTGGCGTCGGTATCTTCGCCGTTCCCCCGGCGGCAAACCGAGCAGTTCTCCTCGTCGGGTGGCGACGGGCGTATCTTCTCTTGTTTGCCGTTTTCCTGGTCGTCATCGGTATCTCAGTGTTGACTTTCCAGAGACGACCCACTGTTGCTGACCCGGCAGACGCCCAGGTGCCGGCAGAGGATGCGACCGTGACCCTCCGCTCGCCGCTTTTCGGTCTCGTCTTTCTCGCCTATCTCTGTGCGTTCGTCCCGAGTTATGCAGTCTCGGTGTACCTCGTTGAGTTCGCTCTCTCTGTTGGATTGCCACGGTGGACTGGCGTCTGGGCTGTCAGTGGATTCGGGTTGGCTGGTATCGGAGTGAAGTTTCTCACCGGACCACTCTCAGACCGCGCGGGTATCGCCCCTGTGATGGCCGGATTCGTCATGGTCATGTGTTTGGCCACGATTGCGGTTGTCACTGTTCCAACCCAGGTTGGTCTGCTGGCGGGCGCAGTTGCACTCGGTGTGGGATACGGCGGTGTCGACGCACTGCTCGCACCGCTGGTTCGTTCGTTTTTCGGTGCCGACCGCCTGAGTTCGGTGTTTGGCGCGGTGACACCTGCCTTCGGCGTTGTTGGGGGTCTCACTCCTATTGCCGTCGGTGTTGGCTTCGAGCGGTTCGGAAGCTTCGTACTTCCGTTTGTCCTTGCCGCGGGCGTCGGAGCCGTCGCCGTAATCGCGTTCGCTGGACTCGCTTACTTCGAGCGCTAATCGTCGTCCTCTGCTGGTGCCCGTGTCGGCTTCGCCTCTGTTGCCGAGTGGTACACGGCCGCTCCAGATTCCGGGTCGAAGATGTGCAGTCGCTCCGGGTCGTAAGAGAGTGTAATCTCGTCACCGCTCTGGACGCCGATGCGTGGGTCCGATTGCACTTTGAGTTCCGTTCCGTCCGCTATCCGGCAGTAGAGTAACACGGTGTCTCCGAGCGGTTCCGTGACGGTCACTGTTGCGTCGAACGTCTCACGGCGTGGTTGCTCGCCGTCGACATACTCGATATCCTCCGGTCGCACCCCGAACAGTGCCGACCCCTCGATATCGTCGTAACCCGGAAGCGAAACCTCGAACGCTTCGTGCTCGGCCGTCTGTTCGGTGACTGTCACAGAGAGGACGTTCATCGCAGGGTCGCCGATGAACTCGGCAACGAAGCGGTTCTCCGGAAAGTCGTAGAGGTGCTGTGGTGGGTCGACCTGCTGAAGGCGGCCGTCGTTGAGCACTGCAACCCGGTCGCCGAGCGTCATCGCTTCTGTCTGGTCGTGCGTCACGTAGACAGTCGTCGTCTCCAATTCCTCGTGCAGGCGCGCGAGTTCGCTCCGCATCTGCACCCGGAGTTTGGCGTCGAGATTCGACAGCGGTTCGTCCATCAGGAAGACATCTGGGTCCCGACAGATTGCTCGACCCAAGGCGACGCGCTGGCGCTCACCACCAGAGAGTTCCTTCGGTTTACGGTCGAGCAGGTCCGCGATGTCGAGGATTTCGGCGGCCTCCTCGACGCGACGATTCGTCTCCTCGTCGTCGAACTCGCTCATGCCGAACGTAATGTTGCGCCGCGCGGACATGTGTGGGTACAGCGCGTAGTTCTGGAAGACCATCGCAACGTTTCGCTCGCTG
Organism: Halovenus sp.; assembly: GCA_028274925.1. Taxonomy (GTDB): domain Archaea; phylum Halobacteriota; class Halobacteria; order Halobacteriales; family Haloarculaceae; genus Halovenus. The sequence continues at coordinate 812 of JAQCNR010000028.1, read as the reverse complement.
GCGTCGATACCGGTCACCCGCCTGTCGTCGAAGAACAGTTCACCATCACTGACCGTTTCGAGGCCCGCAACCATCCGCAGTGTCGTCGACTTTCCACAGCCCGACGGACCGACGATAACCAGAAACTCGCCGGGCATCACGTCGAGTGTAACGTCCTCGACTGCCCGCAGCGATGCGTACTCTTTCGTCAATCCGTCTAGTCGAACCGTTGTCGGGTCTGTCGCGTTACTCATTATTTTGTCTGGAGATTGAACGTTGTCAGTAGTTGTTTGCGAAGCATGACTAGCAAGACTACCGGTGGCACGAGCGCGAGGACAGTCCCCGCGGTGATGATACCCCACGGCGTCTCGCCGGCGGCGTTGCCCATCAGTCCCTGCAATCCAATCTGGATGACCGTGTCGCCGCCGCTGGCGTCTACGACGAGCGGCCAGAGATACTGGTTCCACGCCCAGATGAACGAGATGACGAACAGGCCGACCAGCATGTTCTTCGACATCGGAACGAGCACGAAGACGAGAAACCGTAGCGGGCCGATGTCGTCAAGTCTGGCCGTTTCGAGATACGAGTCCGGAATCGACCGGAAATGCTGGTACAACAGCAACAATGCGGTCGGACTCGCCAGGAACGGGACGACCAGCGCGAACAGCGTCCCCGGTCCCAACAGGGGGTGGACTGCGCTCAGGTCACTCATCATCTGGAACAGTGGGACAATAAGCACTGGAATCGGCAACAAAAGCGTCAGCAAGATCCCCACCAACAACCGCCGCTGGAAGGGGAACTCGTAGTAGACCAGCGCCATCGCCGCCAGCAGC
>JAQCNR010000024.1 GCA_028274925.1 Halovenus sp. | reverse complement strand
TCGGCTCGCCGGCCGATTCCGCGGTGTAGATCGCTTCGACACGCATACCCGTCCTAAGCGCTCCCCGTTGATGTGCGTTCGCACGCGGTGGACCTCAAATCGTACACGCGATTTAAAAACCCCATCGAACAGTATCGACACGAATTCCTGTCACGAAGTAACATCGTATGGTTTTATTTTCTAGGGGGAGGAGAGTAGATGTATGAGAGCAGCGCAAGTCACCGAGTTTGGCGACCGAGACGGACTCGAAGTCACAGACGTAGAGACACCCGAACCGGACGCCGGCGAGGTTCGCATCGAGGTCAAGGCAGCGGGCATCAACTTCGCGGACATCATGCAACGCCGTGGTCACTACCAGGGCGGACCCAAGCCGCCGTACACCCCCGGCCTCGAAGTCGCGGGTGTCATCGACGCAGTCGGCGACGGCGTCGGCCGCGAGGTTGGCGACGAAGTCGTGACGATGGTTGACGGCGCTGGCGGCTACGCCGAGTACGCCATCGGCGACGCGATGGGGCTGTTCGACATCCCCGAGGGGCTGAGTTTCGAGGCCGCTGCTGGCTTCCCAGTGCAGTATCTCACCGCACAGAACTGCCTGCACGAATGGGGTGGACTCGAAGAGGGTGAGTCTGTGCTGATCCACGCCGCAGCGGGCGGCGTCGGCACCGCTGCTGTCCAGATTGCACGCGAGTCCGGTGCGACCATCTTCGGCACTGCCTCCACGCAGGAGAAACTCGACAAGGCTGCCTCCCTCGGTGCAGATTACACCATCAACTACGAGGAAGATGACTTTGTCGAGGTTGTCAAGGAGAACACCGACTACGGCGTCGATATGGTCCTCGACGGTGTCGGCGGCGAGACCACCGAGCGCTCACTCGACGCGCTCAAAGAGTTCGGTCGGATGGTCGTCTTCGGGGCTGCAAGCGGTACGCCCGGTCGACCGTCGACGGACGAACTCCTCTTTGGCAACCAGAAGGTCATCGGCTACCACCTCGGCCGTGGTCTCCAGCGCAAACCGATGAAAGTGCTGGAGTCGGTCAACGAACTGTCGGACATGCTCGCGGAAGGCAAACTCGAAGTACAGTTCGACCGCGCCTTCGACATCGAGGACGTCGCCGACGCACACGAGTACGTCGAGAGTCGTCAGTCGATGGGAAAAGTCGTTATTACGCCGTAGGCTCGCTTACTTTTCGTTTTCGCTGCCGAGTCGCCGCGCGAGCAGATAGCCCGCACCGCCCAGCGAGGACAGCGCCGTCCCAACGCCGAATCCGGGGCCGCCGTCGTCCGAACTCTCGGAGCCATCACTGCCTGTCCCGTCATCTGTTTCGCCCGTGCCTCCGTCGCTCCCATCGCCATCATCCGTGCCGTCATCCGTGCCATCGTCGCTGCCGTCGTCCTGATTGTCGTCGCCGTCATCCGTGTCATCGTTGCTGCCGTCGTCTGGTGCCAACCCTGCTTCGTCCCGGTCGTAACTGGCGGTCAGCCGAACAGACCGCCCGTCCGTGGTGACGTTGCTGTCCAGTTCTCGCTCAATCAGTCTGCTGATTCTCTCGGTCGCAACGCTCGATTCGTCAGGGTACCGGGCCACCGTCGTCGCGCTGAACTCGGTCGCGTCGCTGTCGTAGCTGAGTGTCCCGATGTAGCCGCTCGTTCCCTCTAGCGGTGAGTGGTCGAGGCCCTGGCCGTATTCGCCAACACTGAGCGTGCCGTCGCTGGCCAGTCGTGTCAGGGTGTGGCCGCCGTGGTCGACCGCTCGCAGGAGCGTTTCGAGTTCCGAAGACTGCTCGTATCGCGGTTGGTCCGGACCGTCGCCGGTCTGCTGGATTGTTGCGACCTGGTCAACATTGGCACCGATGAGGAGATAGCCCTCGCCCCAGGTGA
>JAQCNR010000021.1 GCA_028274925.1 Halovenus sp. | reverse complement strand
GTCGACGGTTGTCGGGCGGCGCGCTGTCTGTGCAACCGCGTCTGCGAGCGACGTTGTGGCCGCTGGCGGGCGCTCATTCCGGTCCGGGCTGACAGGGCTCTCGTCGTCCCGCGTCTGGGGCCGCCGCGAGCGACCGTACGGCTCGATACCGTCGTCGTCCTCGCTCATGACACCGCGTACTGCCCAGCGTGATATAAGGGTATCGCGGAAACGCAGTGTTCAATCGATCGAACCGCCTCTGTCGAACCCCTCAACAACTGACAGCAGTACCGTGCAAGATACAGAGCGTCTAGTCAACACAGCGTCCTTGTTTCAGACAATTCCAGCTGAGCCGGCTATCAGGACAAGTCTGAATATTGAATGATTGCGGTGACCGGATACAGTACGCCGGCTGTTCTGCAGTACCCTGCGTGTCACTTTATGTTGTGATATATCACAGGACGACATCGTGGGTGTATTTAGGTGTCCTCACAATGTCGATTCCACGTCTTTAATTCGCCGAATCAGCTAACTACGACCATGTCGACGTCTGAAATCGATACCGAACCCCCGTCGAGTCCGCTTCAGTCACTCACACCGCTGCACTTGATCGGCATTGTGTTGGCTGTGATCACCGGAGGGATCCATCTGTGGTTAGGTGTTGTGGGGGGTTCACCCGCGCTCTTTACCGCTGGAGTGGGCTTCGCCATTGGGGTCGTCGCTGTCGCCGCTAACATCCGGCGCTTGACAGTCGTCAAGCTTGGAATTCCGTTCACTGCGACACAGACAGTGTACTACCTTGCGACACACTTTGATCAAATCACGCTGGTGAGCGCCACAGACAAAGTCGTTCAACTCGGACTGATTGGGGTTCTGTTTCTCATCGCCCGCCGCAACTGAGACGAACGCTTCCAGTAATCGACTGGTCCAAGTAGTCCAAATCGGAGTCCACCCCGGTGCTGCACTCGCGCGTTGTATCCAGCACGGGCGCTGAAATGTACCTCTCGTTGTAGACTTCAACAAGGCCATCGACACCGGGCGTTCTGATTGTTCGCAGTTGAGCAGGCTCCCATCCTGTTGGAGCAATCACCACCTCGACAGAGACCGGCCGAGTTTTCACGTCCCCACTCCCAAAGTGAAGATAATGGACGACGACCTTCGCGAGCGGATTAAAGAACAGGCAGAGATCGACGCGCTGTACAACGCCGTCGAGCACGAAAGCGAGGCCCAAGTCGGCGCAATCATGGGCCCACTCATGGGCGACAACCCCGACTTCCGGCAGTACGGCGACGAAATACCTGGTATCATCGCATCGGTCATCGAGCGGGTCAACGGACTGAGCCACAGCGAGCGCCGCGACCGACTCGGGGAACTCGCTCCCGAACTACTCGAAGAGATCGACGCCGAAGAGGAAGAAGACGACCAGGTGCTACCGGACCTGCCCAACGCCGAGGAGGGCGAGGTTCGGATGCGCGTCGCCCCGAACCCGAACGGTCCGTGGCACATCGGCCACGCGCGGATGGCCGCCGTCGTCGGGACATACAAAGAGCTCTACGACGGCACGTTCATCTGCCGGTTCGACGATACCGACCCCGAAACGAAACGACCGGACCTCGACGCCTACGACCAGATTCTCGACGCAATCGAATACCTCGGCTTCGAACCAGACGAAGTCTTGCGAGCGAGTGACCGCGTCGAGACCTACTACGACCACGCGCGAGACCTGATCGACGCTGGCGGTGCCTACACCTGTTCCTGCCCGGCCGAGGAGTTCTCCGAACTGAAAAACGACGGCGAACCTTGCCCACACCGGGACAAATCCCCCGAGACGGTCCACGAGGAGTTCACCGGGATGGTCGACGGGGAGTACGACAGCGGCGAGATGGTCCTTCGGGTGAAAACCGACATCAGCCACAAGAACCCCGCACTGCGTGACTTCGTCGGCTTCCGAATGATCGACACCCCCCATCCACGACCGGAGGCCAGCGACTACCGCTGCTGGCCGATGCTCGATTTCCAGTCCGGTATCGACGACCACCTCACCGGCGTTACCCACATCATCCGGGGTATCGACCTGCAGGATTCGGCGAAAAAACAGCGCTTCGTCTACGATTACTTCGATTGGGAGTACCCCGAGGTCATCCACTGGGGTCACGTTCAAGTCGACGCCTACGACGTGCCGATGTCCACCTCGACAATCGCAGAACTGATCGAAGACGGCGAACTTGATGGGTGGGACGACCCGCGAGCGCCGACGCTCGCCAGCCTTCGACGCCGCGGCATCCGTGGCGAGGCACTCGTCGAGGCGATGACCGGACTGGGAATGTCCACCTCGAATGTCGACCTGGCGATGTCGACGGTGTACGCGAACAACCTCCAGTTGATCGACGACGAGACTGACCGGGCGTTTTTCGTCCGAAACGGTGACGACGCGGTCGAACTGTCGGTGTCGGGCGGGCCGACGACGGCGAGCGTTCCGGTCCACCCGGACCACGAGGACCGCGGCACGCGAGAACTGCCAGCCACCGGCGGCGTCTTCGTCGAATCGGCGGATTTGCCGGCAGTCGGCGACCGCGTCTGGCTGAAGGGCTACGGCTGTGTCCGCCACACTGAGGATGGTCTCGTCTACACTGACGACTCGCTGGATGTCACTCGTGAGGAGGGCGTCGACATCGTTCACTGGGTGCCCGCCGACGAGGCAGTGCCGTTGCGTATGCGAACGCCCGACGGTGACGTGTCGGGCTACGCCGAACCGGGCGTTGCCGACTACGACCCCGACGACCTGCTGCAGTTCGAGCGTGTTGGGTTCGTCCGCATCGACGCCACTGGCGAGGAGTACGTCGCCTACTACACCCACTCCTGAATCTCCGGGCCGCGATTCAGGCCAGACCCGATGACTGTCCTGTTCATTCGGTGGAAGTTTTAACTACCCAGCGGGAGTGTATGCAAGTAACTATGGCAATCGATCCGGAGTTCGAACAGAATTACGAGCAGGTCGGCGACAACGACGACGTCGCAATCTGGTCGCCAGACGGCGAGGAACTGACCGAAGACAAACAGGGGATTCACGGCACGCACGTGGCGGTGGATTTCGACATCTGTATCGCCGACGGTGCCTGTCTCGAAGACTGTCCCGTCGATGTCTTCGAGTGGGTCGACACGCCGGGCCACCCGGAAAGTGAGATCAAAGCCCACCCGACACACGAAGAACAGTGTATCGACTGTATGCTCTGTGTCGACGTGTGCCCTGTCGACGCTATCGACGTCGACCCGAGCCGTGCTGGCCGAATCTGAGCCCTTTTATATCCTGCTTTCCCTCGGTACGCCCTGAATATCCGCCGCTCAGCCGTCGAATTGTGAAAGTGTGAACGAACAAAACACTTACAAGACCATGTGTGCCATCTCAACCTAGTGTTGTGGTAGATATGCACATGGTTACACTGACCAAGGGGGTTCCCGATTTCAGGGAAGGGAAAGTATCGTTCGACGAGGATGGCCACCTCGAACGGGGGAAGACGCCGACGGTGATGAACCCGAACGACAAGACGGCCCTGCAGGCAGCGCTGCAGACGAAAGTCCGCGCCGGGGGGCGCGTCTCGCTGATGAGCATGGGGCCGCCGGGCTACAAGGAAGTCCTGCAGGAGGGAATGGGCGATGTCTACGCCGACGACCTGTATCTCCTCTCAGACCGGGAGATGGGCGCGGCCGACACGTGGGCGACGGCGATGACAATCGCCACAGGGCTAGCGATGTTCGACGACGAACCAGACCTGATATTCGCTGGCTTCAAGACCGCAGACGGAGAGACTGGCCACACCGGCCCGCAGACGAACTGGTGTATCGACATCAACGACGAACTGACCGACCGACCGATTATTACACACGTTATCTCGCTCGAAGTCGACTCCGAACAGCGTCGCGTTCGGGCGAAACGGCTCGTCGAGGGCGATGTCTCCGAAATCGAGACTGTGGAGGCCGACCTGCCAGCGTTCATCGTCACGGACCCAGAGTTCGAGCCAACCTACCGCCGGGCGGAACACCGTCTCCGGTACAAAGACCAGCGTGACGACGCAGAGGAGCGGGCAGCAGACCTCGACCTTGACGACGATGTGACTGTCTGGAATCAGAAAGACCTCAACCTCGACCCGGACTTCATCGGGCTGGATGGCTCGCCAACAATCGTCGCCGGTGTCGACCCAATTCCGAAGGGACCGGACGAACGCGAGGCGACGATGGTCGACCCCGATGACGAGGCGGCGATGGAAGATGTCTTCCAGACGATGAACGCTCACGCGGGGGGTGACTGACGATGGTCGAACTCGACCCGACTGACCACGAGATTGCAGACCTCGGCCCGAAGATTAAAGATATCGAGGACGCCGAGGAACTCCGGGAGATGCTCGCCTTGGAGGAAGATGACGAGGACCGAATGCCGGTCAAACAACTCATCGAGAGCCGTATCGAGACCGTCGAAGAAGCTGACGAGGAGGCTGACCCGAGCGACGTCGACCTGACGGAGTTGACGATTGCCGACGTGGCAAATATGGTCCGCGATATCGACGATGTGGACGTCCTCGAAGACCTGCTGGAGCGAGAGAAAGACGGGCAAGAGCGCAAAGGAGCCATCAGCCAAATCGAGGACCGCATCGAGTCTGTCGCTGGCACCGACGAGGACGAGGCCATCGAAGTCGAGTACGTCCCGCCTGAAGAGAAATATCCTGACCTCGACCACCCGACGGCAGACAAACAGTACGTCGAGGGTGTCGCCGGCGAGACCTACCGGGATATGTGGGTCTACTGCGAGACCCAGCAGGGCGACCTGCTCGATGTCTCGAAGGAGATGCTCGGCCGCGCTCGCGAGATGATGGACCGCTACAACAGCGAGCCATCCGAAAGCGA
>JAQCNR010000018.1 GCA_028274925.1 Halovenus sp. | reverse complement strand
CTCGTTGCGGTGTTCCTGTTCCTGGCAGTGGCCTACCGACTGACGGGCAACCCCGCCTCGCTGGGTGTGGTGACGCTCGCACCGGTCGTGTTCTCGGTGGCCTGGATTCTGGGCTCGATGTGGCTGCTCGATATCTCCTTCAACGCCCTGACCGGAACGATCACCTCGCTCACGGTGGGGCTCGGGATTGCCTACAGCATCCACATCAGTTCACGCTACGAACTCGAACTCCGACGCCAGGAGAACGTCTGGGACGCCATGGAGACCACAGTGACGGGAACCGGCGGCGCACTGCTGGGTAGTGCGGCGACGACTGTCGGCGGGTTCGGAACGCTGGTGTTCGCCATCCTGCCAGTGCTCCGGCAGTTCGGCATCATCACCGGGCTGACGATCATCTACGCGTTCCTCGCGAGCGTGTTGATCCTCCCCTCACTGCTGGTGCTGTGGACGCGATATCTCGGCCCATCGGGCTATTTCCCCGACGAAGAGACGCCCGAGAAATCGACAGGCGCAGACGAGGCACCCGCGGCTGACGGCGGACAGACAGACTAGTCGGACGCGTCAGCGTATTCCGCGAGCGGTTCGTCGATATCGAGAATTTTTGCGCTTTCTTTCCACAACTTTCGCTGAGCAGTGCGGTCGCGAGCGTCTGGCGACGGACGATTCTCCCGGCGGCGTGCGAAGTACTTGCCAGTCGTCGCTGCGACATCCTCGGACACACCGAGATAGACCAGCGTCGCCGCGCCCTCTTCGACAGATTCGGTAAAGGGCGACCCGTCGAACAACTGGAACAGTTCGCTGCTGATACCTGGGAACGCGCGGCCGAACTCGCTGCCCGGAATCACGCCGGGGTGAAAGGAGTTCGAGGTGACCTCGCGGCCGGCGGCGGTCAGTCGGCGGCCGAGTTCGGCCGCGAACTGGACGTTTGCGAGTTTGGAGCGAGCGTATGCGGCGGCCGTCGACAGCCCCGCTATCTCCATCAGTTCGTCGAGGTTCAGCGTCGTGCCACGGTGGGCTATCGAAGCTGTCGTGATGACGCGGCTGCCCGACCCCAGCGTGTCGAGCAGTTCAGCGGTTAGCTGGTAGGGGGCGAGATGGTTGATGTGGAATGCGGGGTCGACGCCGAGGCTGGTTGGCTCAACCGTCTCGAACAGCCCCCCAGCGTTGTTACAGAGCACATCCAGCGTGTCTACCGACTCGCTGACAGTGTCGGCAAGTTCAGAGACCTGTTGTGGTTCGATGAAATCCGCACGGAGAAACTCAGCAGTGCCGTCGGTCGACTCGATCTCGTCGACAACTTCCGCGCCAGCCTCCGTGTCGCGGCCGTGGACGAGCACGTGCGCACCGAGTCGGCCAAAGGATTGCGCCGCGGCCCGGCCGATACCGCTCGTCGAACCCGTGACAAGTATTGTCTGCTCGGAGCAGTCCACATCCGCGACTTTCGCCTGTTCTTCGGGTGGCCGAGCGAAGCCGAACATACAGAGAGCCTTTGCTCGGACAGTCATCTACCTGTCGGTTTGACAGAACAATTGTGCAGGCGAGGTTAGGCTGGTGTTTCTTCGTCCCAGGTCCACCGGTAGGCGACGTAGCCGACCCAACAGACCTGGATGAAAAAGATGCTCGCCCACACCGCGACGCGGGCGAGTTCGGTCGGATAAATGACGTACGCAAACACGACGAGCGCAAACGATACCGAAAAAGTCGCAATATCCCACCGGTACCGGGAGAGCAAGTCGGACATACCAGAGGTATGGCTGCGGATGGTAAATGCGTAGCGACTACGACGAGTAGTGTTTACTGTAGCAGGACATGGTGGTCTTTTGACCTGAAACAACCAGAAAGCCCACGCTCGCTTGACCGTCCGGGGCTCGGTGCGGTCCAGTGGGTCCTTGCGTCGCCCAGGACGGACCAAGCGAGCGACCCCTTTCAGTCCCACCCGCGGTGGCCTGTGTCACAAGCTACAGGGTGGGGCTGAAAGGGGCGGCAAGCGTGGCGGCGGAGCCGCCACGTTATGCGGCGGCGGGCGTGCCCGCCGCCCAGGCTACGCGAACCCCGACGATGCAAGCACGCGACGCAGGGAGCGCGCGCAACGAGTCGCGGGAGCGTAGCCAGGGCGAGAGCGAAGCTCTCGCGGGCAATCGGGCGCGGAGCGCCCGATGATGCCGGGGCTTTCTGGTTCTTCGAGTCCACTCTCACTTAACTAAACACCGCCCTACGATGGCTCCTCGTCGAAGCCGTACATCCACTTGGTGCCGTAGTAGACGAACCATGCCATCCAGATCGTGAAAATCGTCAGCCACACACCATACTGGAAGATTGTGTTCGGGTAGACAACGTACGCGATAAACAGAAGCACGACCGCAGAGCCGCCGGCGGCGTAATCGAGCAGTCCGGGAGTCGGTGCACCTGTCATAACGTCCAGTTGCACATCATCATAAATGAGCAGTTCGGTTGGGCGCGCTCAGACGACGACGCGAACGGTCCGCCGGCGCGGACCGTCACACTCCACGAACAACACAGACTGCCACGTCCCCAACTGCAGAGTGCCGTCGGCGACGGGAATCGTCACGTCGGGACCAATCAGCAGCGAGCGGATGTGGGAATCAGCATTGTCATCAATCTCGTCGTGTGCCCAGCCAGAATCCGGAACGATCTCCGACAGCGCTGTCTCGAAGTCTGAGAGCAACCGTGATTCCGGTTCGTTGACCGTCACGCCAGCAGTCGTGTGTTCGGAGAAGACTGTGACTCGGCCGTCGGCGTCGGCCGGGACCAGTTCTTCCACGCGGTCGGTGATGTCGATAACCGAGCACTCGCTGTCAGTACTGACCTCGAAGGTGTCCATACTGGCAATACGGCAGAACACAAAAAGACAGTTCGGGAACTCAGGCCAGCCACTCCTCGGGCTTGGTGTCGTAATCGACATCCGTCGCCGCGAGGTGTTCGACTTCGGACCACTCGACATCTTCGCGGGTGAACTCTCTGCCGTCGTAGCGAATCTCGATACCCTGCTCTTTGGGCTCGGGTTCGCGGTCACGGCGGCGCGCAACTTCCAGGTCGTGGTCGTCGTACTCCTTGGAGATTGTTCGCAGCGCAACGGGGCGGCCCCAGAGCTCGAAGACCCGCTGGAGGGTGTCTTTGGCCTGACCGATATCCAGCGCAACACCGTTGTACTGGTGCTCCAGGAGGAGTTCGTTTCGGTTGCGGTAGTTGCCATCGGAGACGACAATCGTCGGCTTCCCGAAGTTGGTGAACTGCAGCATCAACTTCTTTTTGACGTCCAGGTAGTCTGTCGAGGTGGCCCGGTAATCACCCGAAGACTGCATGTACTCGTAGGTGAAGTAGTTGTGTTCGTCGACGAACTCCTGGGTAAGGAACTCGTCGAGGAAGGTCACGTCGTTGTGACTCTCGCGAATCTCGCGCATCCGGTCCCACCCGGCCGCGTAGTCGATTCCCGACAGCGCCGCCTCGATACTGTCGTATTTCGAGTCGTCGAACATGTACCGGGAAATCTGTTCGAGTTCGCCCATGGAAATACGCGAGACGAACCCGCGGTTCTCCGGTTTTGTCAGCGAGTAGTGTCGCTTACACATTCCCTCGTAGGAAAGTAATTTCCAGGGGTACTGCTGGAGGTCAATCTCGCCGTTCCGGGCGGCCTCGAGTGCCTCGGCGTCCACCCGCGGGTCGTCGGCGTCGATGGCGTCGAGGGAATCTGAGCCGATACTGGCGACCATCGGGTCAGGTTCGAGTTCGGCGAGCACCGCCTCGAAATCCACAGTGTCGTGGAAGTTCCGCCAGGTGATGCCGTCCACGCAGAGGAGTTCCTCGACAACGTGGCGGCGGTTGGTGGTGTTCTCGACGAACTTCCACAGCTGGAGGCCCAGACTGTAGGGGTTTAGCCCGCCCGAGCCAAGCACTTTCGACATGTGGTCGGCGTAGGTGATGAACTCGTCGCTGGCTGCGAAGTTCTCGTCGGCCATCATCAGCGACTCCCAGTAGGAAGCCCAGCCTTCGTTCATCACCTTCGTCATCTTCTGTGGCGCGAAGTAGTACGCCTCGGTCCGCAGGATTTCGAGAATCTCTTTTTGCCACTCCTTCATCTCGATTGCTTTCTCGGCGTCGGTGTCGTACTGCATCCCGTGAGTTCGCAGGAAGGCAAGAATGTCTCGCTGCGGTTCGTCGGGGAACGTGGTCGCGTCGTCGTCGTCGCGCTGGGCGTCGAGCCATTCCTCGTCGAAGACCTCCTGCCGGACCTCCTCGGAGAGTTGCAGGTCACCGAGTTCGTCCGAAAGTTCCTCGGTGTCGACCTCCGGCGCGTCGTCGTCCGGGTCGAGCGGGGCGTACGGTTTGTGCTGGTCGATGTTGTCCTCAAGACAGAGGATGTGGTCGATCCACTTCTCGACCTCGGCACGCTCGATTTCTGGGTCCTGCATATACTCCTGAATCGTTTCGCCGTGGCGAGCGAGTTGGGCCGCTGCGTCGGGGTCATCCGAGAACATCCCGAACCACTTGTTGTTCGCGAAGAAATCAGAGTGGGCCTCGACGTGGGTGATGACCGCCTTCTGGTCGGCCAGTGCGTTCGAGATCTGCAGGAACGCGTGGGCCGGGTTGTCGTTGTTGACAATCTCGAAGGCCTTGCCGCCGAGGAACTGCCCCTGCTTTTGCTGGCGGTCGTAGGTCATCCCCCACCGCCAGTGTGGGTACCGCTGCTGGAACCCACCGTAGGCGATCAGTTCGTTCATCTCGTCGTAATCGACGATCCAGTAGTTGACGGGGAACGGGTTCAGGCCGAGTTTCTTCGCCAAGGCGGCCGCTTCTCGCACTGGCTCTTCGAGGCGTTCGGCCTCGCGTTGCATCTCGATATCTTCGGGTGCCGTGATGGGGGTATCGTCACTCATTGTCTTCCTCCGTGCTGAGAATCTCGTAGATTGCGTCGGTCACATCCTCCGGGCTGGAGATGTACGCCACCGCCACGTCGTCGCTGCCGCCGAAGTGTTGTTGGACCTCCTCGGCGTGGGTCGCGTTGATCGCGTTGCCCGAGGGCTGGGTCTCGACGTAGGCATGGAGGTTCGCGTCGATCTCCTGCATCAGCGGGATCACCTTGTCCTCGGTGTCGTTGCTGGAGTTCTCGGAGTCGCCCGCCGCGAACACGTAGCGGTTCCACTCGCTGAACGGGAACTCTTCGTCCAGTCGCTCCTTGGCGAGTTCGTACGCACTCGAAATGCGGGTGCCGCCGCCGGAGCGAATGCCGAAGAAATCGTCGCGCTCGACTTCCCACGCGTCGGCGTCGTGGGCGATGTAAACGAACTCTGCGTTGTCGTATTTCCCTTGTAGGTACCAGTCCAGCGGCGTGAACGTCCGCTCGACGAGTTCGCGTTTCTTCTGGCGCATACTGCCGGAGACGTCGCGGATGTTGACGACCACGACGTTTTTCTCGCGTTCCTCGATGATCTCGGGGTAGCGGTAGCGCTCGTCCTCGCGGCGGAAGGGCACCTGGTCGATACCATCGCGACGGATGCGCTGTGCTGTGCTTGTGCGCTCGATGTCGGTTTCCATCTCTTCGAGGCTGGCGTAGGTGCCTCGCTCGTCGCGAGGCAGTTCTTCGTACGCGCTTTCGATCCAGGCCCGGGAGACGGGCAGATTCTCCTGCTGTCGTGCCCACTCGAAGACTTTCGCTGGCCCCCAGCCGTCGATCTGTAGCGCCGCCCGCACGTAGTCGCGGTCGAAATCCATCGCGAGTTTGCGCTTCAGGCCCTTCTTGAACAGTCGCTCGAAATCGAGCGTGCCGGTCGGGCCGGTCCGGGTGAGGTCGGTGAAGTCGCCTTCTTTCTCTTCGATGACTTTCTTCCCTTTCGGGTCCAGGTCCAGTCCCAGTTGTTCGTCCAGTTCCTCGGCGAACTCTTCGGGGTCCATCTCGTAGTACTCGTGTTCACCACCCTCCTCGCCGGGGTCACCATCTTCGCCGTCCTCGTCGCCGGGTTCAGGTTCTCCGACTGGGTCACCGGGCTCTGGCGTGCCGCCGTCTCCTTGGCCGACGCCGCCCATATCTCGTTGGTCGTACTCGAACTCGGGCAGGTCGATAATCTTGATCGGAATGTTGACTTCGTCACGACGACTCTGGCCGAGGTCACCGTACTGGATGAACTCCGAGAGGTCCTGTCGCCGGTCCTCGCCGACGTCTTTGTACCGTTCAATGTCGTCTCTCAGTCCCATTTGTAACTCACCTGGCTCATGACGTACCGACTCGTCAGCTCTGCCGACGCCTCGCTGTACTCGAAGAGGTCTTGCATGTTCTCGATGGTGTCGCGTTTGATGTCTGCGGTCTCGGTCCCGCTCGGTGGGTTATCCCACTGCCGCGGGTCGAAATCCTCGAACGTTCGCTTGATGTCGTCCCAGTCGTGGGTGCCAAGCACCGCGCGGATGACCGGAATCTCCTTGGGATTGACATCAGAAACCCGGAACTCCTCGTCGCGCTGGCGCCACGCGTGGCGGTTCAGCGCCGTGATAATCTTCTCTTTGCGGAAATCTCGGACTTCTTCGTGTGGTTTGTCGCCGGTGTAGTTATCCTCGCTGAACCGGCCGAGATGCTCTATCTCGAAGACTTTCATCTTCAGCAGGTCTGGCTCGACCAGTTCACCGCGCTCGTTTTCGATGCGTTCGCCTTCCGACCACGCGTAGACGTGTTCGACGTACTCCTCGACGGTCTGCTCGTCGACACGCTTGTCTCGCATCATCGCGTCGAGCACGTCAGCCTCCTGCTGGCTGAAGATGTAGTTTTTCACCGGCGCGACGCGTTCACCGAACTCCGCGACCTCAGTGTTCGAGAACACCGGCGCGTCAGAGAGCCGTTTGGCCATCGCGTTGATCAGGTCTCGTGGCATAATCACGCCCTCGACGGGCAGGTCCTCGTCGAAGCGCTCGGAATCCTCGTGCAACAGGTCGGCGATGATGTCTCGCGTGTAGGTGACGGGAATACCGTGTTTCCCGTCGGTCGCTTCGTCCTCGAACTCGAACTCGTCGATGTCGATACGCTCGTCGCCATCGCGCAGGTAGCCACGGTCGAACAGGAGTGCCTTGTCGGTCAGGTCGAGGTCCTCGGGCAGGTCAGAGGCGTCAAGTCGTGAGACGACGGCGTACAGCGCCGCACCCTCGATAGCGTGTGGCGCGAGTTCGCGTTCGGTGACGGTGCCGCTGCTGTCACGGACGCTAATCGTGACCGGTTCGCGAATCCACTCTTCGAGTTGGTCCCAACTGGTGGCGTCCCAGACTGTCGTCTCCTCGGTGAGTTCGCGGCGCAGCAGTTCAGCCTCCAGCGAGAGATTCGTCAGGTAGGTGAACTGGTGTTTGTCCAGCCGCCGTTTCAGCGCCTTCAACGGGTCAGTGCCGTTGCGGTCGGCGTGCTGATTGAGTTGGTCCTCCAGGTCTGGATTCGAGATGACGATAAGCTGGGTATCCACGTCCATCCCGATTCCCTTGTCCAGTTTGACGTGACTCTCGTCGGGAACGTTCAGCAGTTTCTGCAGCAGGTCGGCGTGCTGGGCGGCGTCCTCGACAATCGTGACGAGGCCGTTGCCCTGACTGAGCACGCCGTCGTAGGAGAATGCCTGTGGGTTCTTCCGGCCCCGCGAGTCCAGTTCACGCAACATCCCGGCCATCCACGACCCGACCAGTCGCTCTTTGGGTGGGCCGTCGTCCTCGCTATGGAGCACGCCAATACCCTGGCCAACGTCGACGACGAAGTTCTTGATTCGGAGATGGCCCGGACTCGTTACCGCCGAGAACAGGTCGGCAACGCCGTCGCGGCGGTACTGCTCTTCGAGGTACTCGTAGGCCTCTCGGCAGAATGGGTCCATCTCGGCTTCCATCCGCACAGGAATGTGGTCGTCCAGTCGCTCGTTGAGTTCGGCGAGCAACTCCGTCCGGACATCCTCCGGGAACACCGACAGCGGATGCGATTGGACCGGACTCTCGTACCAGTCGTCTTCGTCCGAGGAGATTTCGTCGCCGTAGGTCATCCCCGGTTGGTCGCTGACGCCGGCAATGCTCCACTCCATCGTGTACCGCCGACCGGCCTCGGTTTTGGAGTACTCTCGAAGCCCGTTGATGAGACAGCGCTTGAGTTCAGATTTACCCGTCGCTGTCGGGCCGTCAAGCCAGAGAATCTTCTCGTCTTTGCCCCGGCCCGCGGCAATTGACCGCAGGTCGTCGACGAGGCGGTTGAGCACTTCCGTATTGCCGAGAATCGCGTGTTCGCCGTCGTTCCAGGGGTCGTCGAAGAAGCGATAGCGCTCCTTCTCTTCGCCTTCTTCGATGACCGAGCGCTTGCCCGCGTTCTCGATTGCGTTGAGCAGATACTTCGACGCGTGGGCGGCCTGCTGTGGGTTCTCGAGCAGATGTTCGACGTATTCGTCGAGGGTCAGCGGGCGCTGGTAGGCCTCGTCGAGTTCGCGGTTGGCCGCCTCGATGTACTCGTCGGAACTCATCACTCCGTCAGTCCTCCATCTCGGTCTTGGCGACTTCCGCGCCGGCGAATTCGAGCACTTCCTTCGCGCCTTCTTCGGAGTAACCCTGCTCCATCAGCGCGTCAATCCACTGGTTGCGCTCGTCGTCGTCCATCTCGCCGCTGGAGACCAGCGCCGAGAAGTTGATGTTGTGTTTCTTGTCTTCCCAGAGTTTGCGTTCCAGCGCGCGGCGCAGGCGGTCGTTGTCCTGCGGGTCGAACGTTTCGCCCTCGCGTGCACGCCGGGAGACCCAGTTTGCAACCTCCTGACGGAAGTCGTCCTTGCGGTCCTCGGGGAGATTGAGTTTCTCTTCGACGCTGCGCAGGAACTGCTCGTCGGGTTCCTGCTCGCGGCCCGTAATCTCGTCTTCGACGGTGTCGTCGTCGATGTAGGCCATCACGTGGTCCATGTACTTCTCGCCCTGTCGCTGGATTTCGTCGAGGTCGTACGCCAGCGCGTGGCGGACGTCCTCGATGGCTCGCTCCTTGTACTCCTCGCGGACGAGTTCGAGATAGCGGTAGTAGGTCTCGAACATGTCGTCGGAAATCGAGCCGTGGTTCTCGAGGTTGTCCTCGAGGTGGTTGAACGTCGTCAGCGGCGAGAGGAAGTTCCGACTGCGGTGCATCGAATCCATGATTGCTTCGGCAATCTCGTCACCGACAAATCGTGGGGAGACACCGGTCATCCCCTCCCCGATTTCGACTTTCTCGGCGGCTTCCTCCTGCAGTTTCTTCACGTCGATGTCGTCGGTCTCGTCGATCTCACCGTTGTAGGCTTTGGCTTTCTGGACGAGGTCGATACTGCCGGCGTCGGGTTCCTCGATGCGAGTGAGCACGCCAAATAGCCCCGCCATCTCCAAGGTGTGTGGTTCGACCCGGATGTCCGGCAGGTCAGCGTTGCGGAGCATCTTCCGGTAGATCTGGGCTTCGTTGTCGTAGGAGAGGACGTACGGGAAGTCGATGCGTTTGGTCCGGTCGTTGAACGCCTCCATCTTCTCGTCGCCTTTCTTGTCGCGGTACTCCGGCATGTTCGTCCGGCCAACAATTAGCTGGTCGATGTCGATCCGTGGGTTGTTCTTGGGCTTGATCGTCTGCTCCTGGGTGGCGTGCAGGAAGTCATAGAGGAACTCACGCTGGAGTTTCAGGAGTTCCTCGCCGGAGAAGATACCGCGGTTGGCGTTACAGAACGCCCCAGAGTAGTCGAACGCCCGGGGGTCAGACTCGCCGTAGACAGCAATCTTCGAGTAGTTGACGTCGCCCGTTAGTTCGGTTTCGTCCTGGTTTTTCTTGTCCTTTGGCTCGAAGGTCTCGATGCCCTGCCGTTTGTTCTCGTCGGCCAGCAGGCGGACGACCTCGATGTGATTTTCCAGCACCGCCTGCAGGTCGTCGTCGTAGTACGCCAGCAGTTGGTCCATGTAGAACTCGCTGGCTGGGTCGAGTGCCTGCTCGTTGCGGATAGTGTACGGCGCGTCCAGCGCCTCGTTCATCTCCTTGATCACCGACTTGCGTTGTTTTTCTGGCAGCAACACCATCGGGTCCTGATTCATCGGCGAGCGAACCATGTCGTCGCCGGGGTCCTGGTCCTCGATGATGTCACAGAGGTTTGTCCAGCGGAAGGTGTACATCCGCCCCTGGTCGCGGGTCGTGTAGTCCTCGAAGTATTTGCGGATCTGTGAGTCGAAATCGGATTTCCCGGAACCGACTGGCCCGAGAAGGAGTAGAATTCGTCGCTCGGGGCCGAGGCCGCGGGCCCCAGATTTGACCTTGTTGACGAACTCGTGGATCGCTTCGTGGATCACACGGCCGTAGAAGGTGTTTTCTCCGTCTTCGAGCGGGTCCTCGGAGGCAAGTTCGTACTCCACGACACCTTTCTCCTCGTCGTATTCGGTGCCGTAAAAGTCGAGCATATCCGCGATGCGCTGGTGGGCGCTGCGGGCAATTTTCGGGTCCTCCTGGAGTTCTTCGAGGTACCAGTCGAACGATTGCGTTCGACGAAGGTCGCTTGGGATCGTCTCTCGGTACTCCTGACTCAGTGATTCGAGCGTGTTCTGTTTACTCATGATGGGTCCGTAGGTGACTTGCTGGCCGACCGCCGCGCGACACTGCTGGAGGCTACCTCCAGCGGCATGGTTTTGTTATGTGTATTCATACCATGGCTTGAGGCCCAACAAGTGGTGATGGGTTTGTACGCGTGTGTGTCGATGACTACCGATGCTGTGATAATATAGCAGTGCTCTGCGTATATAAATTTGTAGGCGGTCCTAGGTATTTTACGAGGCCTACGACGCTGCCGTCTGTGGGAAACGACCGCTGAGCCACGACTGAGAGCGGGCACTGATAACCCCGAGGAACGAACACTGGGTATGACCGACGAGGAACTTCCCGAGGGCTGGCGAGTCTGGAACGAGGAGTCACAGAAGCTGATTCTGACCTACCGACCGGACGTGTTCAACAGCGACGCCTACCCAGCCCCCTGTCTGCCGACGATTCATATCCGCAAGGGCAAACCAAGCCGGAAACCGGGCCGGAACACGCCGGCACCCGACGCACCGTGGTACGTCCAACTGTATCTCGAACCAGATGTATCGACGAGCGCCGAGGCGTACGACAGCCGTGAGGAGGCAGAAACAGCGGCCAACGAACTCGCCGCACGGTTCTCGGGCGGTGAAATCGACTACCGAGAGCTGTATCAGGTGCCTCGTGAGGCGTATTTCGACAAACTTGACGAACTGCTTGGCGGCTAATTCGACGGTAACTCAAATAAAAAAACCGCGGCGGTCGTAGTTACTCGTCGCTAAACTCGAACTCGAACGGGAGTTCGAGCCAGGCGATACCGCTGTCCTCTTCGGTAATCGGGAGTCCAAGCTGGCTGTCGAGCAGCGCGTTGCCGCTCTCGTCTGGCACGATGTACTCGTTATCGACCAGCGTTGCCTGGTTGTTCTCGAAGTCTGCACTGCCCTCGAGTCCGTCGTCGCTCGCTGGGCCGTTGCTCAGTTCGCTGACCAGGGTGACCTCGAAGTTGAAGGAGTCACCGGTCAGCGGCAGCGTCACTTCGAGCGTCCCCGTCGCGGTCATTTCGTTGTTCTCGCGGTCGATGGTCCCCTGCAGTCCGTTCGGGGCCGTCGCTTCAGCGTCGAAGCCACTGGAGGTGGTCAGCGTCGGGAACGACACGTTCGTGGATTCCCACTGGTCGCCTTCAACCTGACCCTCGATGACGATCCCTTCGCCGTCTTCTGCTTCTGTCGGGAAGGAGATGCCATTCGCACGAGCACTGTCGAGGCTCGTCTCGTCGAAGGAGATGAATCCACCAGTGTTGGTGGCGGTGAAGTTATAGGACTTTGTCAGTTCGAGCGCGACAGCGACCATCGTCGTCGAGTCGCTCTGGACCACTGCCTGGGTACTCGCGCTCTTGTCCTGGGCTTCGACGGTCACGTCGTACGTGCCCGTCTCGAGGCCCGAGAACGTCGCAACACCGCTGGCGTCGGTCTGGGCAGACTGCCCTGCAACGCTAACCGTTGCGCCTTCGACCGCGGCACCGTCCTGATTGGAGACGCTCACTTCGAGCGAGCCAGTCTCGGCCGGTAGCTCGACGGTCACGTCAGCCGTCGCCGTTGCGTCGGCTTCGACCGTTGCCTGCGTGGTTGCGCTTTCGCCCTCTGCCTCGACGGTCACGTCGTACGTGCCCGTCTCGAGGCCCGAGAACGTCGCAACGCCGCTGGCGTCGGTCTGGGCGGTCTGGCCGTCAACGGTGACGGTTGCGCCCTCGATCGCGTTGCCGTCCTGGTCACTGGCGCTCACGTCGAGCGAGCCAGTTTCCGGCGGTAGTTCGACAGTCACGTCGGCCGTGGTCGTCGAATCTGCTTCGACGGTTGCGCTCGTCGTGGCGGTCTGGTCTCCAGCCTCGACGGTCACGTCGTACGTGCCCGTCTCGAGGCCCGAGAACGTCGCAACACCGCTGGCGTCGGTCTGGGCGGTCTGGCCGTTGACGCTGACCGTTGCGCCTTCGATGGCGTTTCCGTTCTGGTCACTAGCGCTCACGTCGAGCGCACCAGTCTGTGGCCCGGACGATGACTCGAAGTCAACGTCCAGCGGCAGTTTGAGCCACGCAAGACCTGGCTCTTCGATCGGAAGACCAAGCTGCGTGTCGAGTAGCTGGTTGCCAGTCGGCTCCGGCACCGTGTACTCGTTGTCGACGAAGGTGAGCGAACCACTCTCTTCGCCGGCGTTAAACGCGCCTTCGAGTCCGTCGTCGGTCGCTGCTCCGTTGCTGACCCCGGTGGTCATTGCAATGTTGAAACTGAAACTGTCGCCGGTCAGCGGCAGTTGAATTTTGAGTTTCCCTTCTGCGGTGGCGACGCCCGTCGTCGGGTTGAACGTCCCTTCGAGGCCGTTCGGGGCAGTCGCTTCGGCGTCGAAGCCACTGCCGTCAGAAGCGGTATTCAGCGTCGGGAAGTCGACGGTCGTCGATTCCCACGTGCCGTCGTCGTTGACCTGGGCTTCGATGACAATCGGTTCGCTGTCACCAGAGCCGTCCGGGAAGGACAGTCCTTCCGCGATTGCGCTGTCGAGACTCGTCTCGTCGAAGGAGATGAATCCACCGCTACTCTCCGCGCGGAAGCTCTCGACGGCAATCTGCTCGGTTTCGACGGTCACGTCAGTCGTGGTCGTCGAGCCTGCTTCGACCGTCGCCTGCGCCGTGACGGTCTGACCCGCAGCCTCGATGGTCACCTCGTAGTCGCCAGGAGTCAGCTCGAAGCTCACAGCACCGCTGTCGGTGCTGCCAGACTGGCCGTCAACCTCGACGGTTGCGTCCAGTACGTTGCCGTCCTGGTCAGAGACACTCACTTCGAGTGTGCCAGTTTCCGGCGGGAGTTCGACAGTCACGTCTGCTGTCGTTGTCGAATCTGCTTCGACCGTTG
>JAQCNR010000493.1 GCA_028274925.1 Halovenus sp. | reverse complement strand
GTCGACTCCGTCGATGAGTCCGCCGCGGGCGAGCGCATCGAAAAATCGTGTTGACCACGGCCGGTCGGTGAACGGAATCTGTGTGTCGAGGCCGCCGTGAACGCCCGGACGGTCGCCGATAACGTGAAAGTCGGCGTCGGTCGGGCCGTAGCCCGGCACGGACCGCTCACAGGGCGGACGCATGCCGAAGGGGTTGCGGGTGCGGTCTGCGACAAACTCCACACCTGCGGTATGACGGCGTCCGTCAAGGGTATTTCGGGCTCGGTTCACCCCGGCACGGGCGAGAGTAACTGGCCGCCGTCGACGACGAAGTACGACCCGGTGACGTAGGCGGCGGCCGGACTCGCCAGAAAGACCGCCATCGCCACGCAGTCTGCAGGCGTTCCAAGTCTGTCCGCCGCCACGTCTTCCTCGACCAACTGCTGGGCCGTGGCTTCGCCCATCACCTCCATCACGCCCTCCGTTCTGATGACGCCCGGCGCGAGGGTGTTCGCTCGCACTCCGTAGCGGGCCCACTCCGCGGCGACCGACTGCATCAGGTTGTGGACGCCGGCCTTCCCCGCACCGGAGTGCGAATAGTACGGCGCGCCACGAACGGAGTTCGTTGCACCCATCGAGAGAATGACGCCGCCGTCGCGGTCGAGCATCCGCTCGCCAACCTCGAAGGTGCAGTAGGCGGTGCCGTCGAGAATCGTCCCGACGACGGAGCGCCAGCCGTTCGTCGAGAGGTGTTCGGAGGGAGTGAGGAAGTTCGCCCCGGCGTTGTTGATGAGCACCGTAATGGGGCCGAGTTCCTCCTCGACGGTGTCGACCATCTCTTCGACACGGTCCGGCTCGCGTACGTCGACGGTGGTGGCGCAGGCGTCAGCGCCGCGTTCCTCGATTGCCTCGGCGGTGGATTCGAGATGCTCCATCGACCGACTGGCGATTGCAACGTCTGCGCCGTGGTCGGCAAAGGCCAGCGCAATCTGCTCGCCGATACCCGTCCCGCCGCCGGTGATGAGTGCTGTCTCACCTGCGAGCAGGTCATCGGCGAAGATCTCTGTACTCGGTGGTGTTTCGGGGAAGTTCTCGGTTCCGCTCATCGCTCGACCCCCATGATTTCGCGGGCCTCGTCTGGCGTTGCTGGTTCGCGGTCGACCTGTCGGGCCATTTTCGCCGCCGCTTCAACGAGGTCGGCGTTGCTCTCTGCCATCTCGCCGCTTGGCAGGTAGAAGTTGTCTTCGAGGCCAACGCGGACGTTGCCGCCCATCGCCAGCGCGGCGTTCACGAGCGGCCACTGGTCGCGGCTGATACCGATGACCTGCCACGTCGAATCGTCGGGCAACTGCCGGACCTGGTGTGCGAGGTTCTCGACAGTCGCGGGAATTCCGCCGAGCACACCCATGATGAGACTGACGTGGAACGGTCGTTCGAGCACGCCCTCCTGCAGCAGCGGGCGTGTGTTGCCGATGTGGCCTGTGTCGAAACACTCCAACTCGGGCGTGACACCCGCGTCGTTCATCCCCTCCAGCAGGGTCGTGATCTCCGAAAATGGATTATCGAAGACCATATCGAAGACAAAGTCCTCCCGCTCCTCCGAATATTTCGCGTAGTTCATCGACCCCATATTGAGTGCGGCCATCTCTGGCTGGACCTCCGCGACGTACTCTAGGCGGTCCTCGACGGGTGTGCCGACTGCGCCGGTCGAGAAGTTGATGATGATGTCGGTCCGGTCGCGCACTTCGTCGTAGATTTCCTGGTAGGTCTCCGTCGAAAATGTTGGTGAGCCCTCGGGTGTTCGGGCGTGGATGTGCGCAACGGCGGCCCCGGCCTCGCGCGCTGCGGCGGCCTCCTCTGCAATCTCCTCGGGCGTGTACGGAATCGCCTCACACTGGTCACGCGTCGTCAACGCGCCGGTCAGTGCCGCCGAAATGACGACGTTTTCTGGGTCGTTGCCTTTCGTGGATTCCTGGCGTTCGTAGATAGACATCTTATCGCCCCCTCCAGTCTGGGTCGCTGTCGGTCAGGAAGGCGTTGATCCCCTCCTCGGTTTCGTCGCTCATCGCAATGAGGGTAATCATCTCCTTGAGGTAGGACAGGGCCTCGCCAAAGCCCATGTCCCGCTGCTCGTAGTACGCCTCCTTGCCCATCGCAATCAAGACGGGCGAGTTCGCCGCGAGCGTATCGATCAGGTCATCGAGTTCGGTCTCGAACTCGTCGGCTGGCACAGTACTCGTCACGAGGCCAATCTCCTTTGCGCGCTCTGCGTCGACTCGTTTGCCAGTAAAGAGCAGGTCGAGCACTGCCTTTTCGCTGCCAGCGCGAGCAATCGGTGCCATCGCCTGTGCCGGGAAAAGCCCAACCTCGACTTCGGGTGTGCCGAACTCGGCCGCCTCGCTCGCGATGACGAACTCGCAGGCACTCGCGAGTCCGAGTCCGCCGGCGAGACAGTAGCCCTCCACGGCAGCGACAGTGAGCGCGTCGGTCTCGTGCATTCGTTCGATCAGCCCCGACAGCGCGCCGAAATTCTCGCGGTAGGCCTGCGTTCCCTGCCCGATGGGAAACTCGGTCATGTCGCCACCGGAGCAGAAGGTTCCCTCTGCGCCGCGGATAACCACGACGCGCTGGTCGCCGTCGTCTGCGGCTTCGAGCACGTCGTGCAGCCCCCGGATGACGTTCTCGCCGAGTGCGTTTCGCTGGTCTGGTCGGTCGATAGTTGCCCGGACGACGAGGTTGTCGTCGCTGACGCTCACCGCAAGGTCGTCGTTCGAGAGTTGTTCATCGGTCATTCGTGGTGTCCCCCCTGAGGCATTGCGTGAGAGTACCCCAAATAGTGTGTCCACATGGCATACACCCGCTTTTCTCGGGGATGGAATGTAAAATATCGGTCGGGAAGCCGTCGGACCGTGGGTCAGTAGTTGTCTGGATCGCGGGGGTCGTACGCCGTGCAACTTTTCTCGTCCGGGCCGATGACCGTGCTCGAACAGCTGATATCGTCCTCGTCGACGTAGACGTGGCCCGTGATTTCGATATCCTGCAGGCTGAGCGAACCGCCGTAGACGACCACGTCGCCGTAGATGGTCGAATCGCCGTCGATCCCGGCGTTCGTATCCGACTGTGCGACCACGTCACCGTAGATCATACTCCCGCCCGTGATCGTGATATCGTCCGCATCGGTGGTGATCGAACCGACGACGTAGGAGCCGTCAGTATCCACGTCGCCGTCGGTGTCGATGTCACCGATCAGCACCGAGTCGGTGGTGAGGTCGACGTTAATATCAGTCTCGCCGGTATCGGTGTCCTCGGTCACGTCACAGACTGCTGTGTCGTCTATCATGTCCAGGTCACCGTTTGCCTCGATGTTCTGTTCCGCCCAGTCACAGTAGTTGTCCGGAGACTCGAGGCTGGACGACGGCGGACTGGTGCTGTCGTCGGTAAGCAGCGTCTCGGGAACGTCGAGCGTCTGGACGACGTAAGATGTCTCGTCGCCTTCCCAGACGACTGCCACCTCCTCCGCGATGGGAATCATTTCGATCTCGTCGCCCGATCTGAAGGTGTCTCCGTGCAGGGCAGTGTTGTCGACGACGCCCCGGAGGGTGGTCCTGTTCCACGCCAGGGCGTCACCTCCCTCGTGTTCGAGAACGACTGTGACCGAGTTGTCCCCGGAATGGACCTCCAGAGCGGTGTTTGGCTGCGGGTCCTCTTCGTTGTCGAGGTTGAATATCAGTGCGCCGGCGACGACAGCGAGCACGACGACGATTGCAACGAACAGCGTCACACCGATGACTGGCGAGAGGGCTCGACCGGCACGAAACAGTCTCCGCATAAAGCAACCGTGCGTATCTGGTATGAATAAAGTGTCGCCGACGGTCGCCACGCCGCCAGAGACGCCTGACGTCCCCTGCGGTCTGTCTCGCGGTTCCGTTTCACTTTCACCGAGGTACACGAACGCTTAACCCCGACGCAGTACAAACAGCAAGTGAATGGCAGCGACAGACGTTAGTGAGACAATCGAGCGTCCGCTGGTCACCGAGGGACTGCTCGAAGCACGCACGTACCAGTTGACGCTGGCCGACCGGGCAGCGAACGAACACAGTCTCGTCTGTCTCCCGACCGGACTCGGCAAAACCGCCGTCTCACTGCTCGTCACCGCGGATAGACTCGCAAACGTCGGCGGGAAATCTCTCTTGCTCGCGCCGACGAAACCGCTGGTTTCCCAGCACGCCGACTTCTACCGCGAGGGGCTGGAAATCCCCGACGACGAGATTGTCGTCTTCACCGGCGAGGTTCGACCCGATGACCGCGCCGAACTGTTCGAGGACGCCCGCATTATTATCGCCACCCCACAGGTTGTGGAAAACGACCTCGTCGGAAATCGTATTTCGCTTGCGGCGGTCACGCACTGCACCTTCGACGAGTGCCACCGCGCGACCGGCGAGTACGCCTACAACTACATCGCCGAACGCTACCACGAGGACGCCGAGAACCCACTGGTGACGGCGATGAGCGCCTCACCCGGCGACGACGAGGAGGCAATTCTGGAAATTTGCTCGAATCTCGGTGTCTACAACGTCGAGGTGATGACCGAGGACGACGCCGACGTCGCCGAGTATACCCACCAGACGACGGTCAACTGGGAGCGACTCGAACTCCCAGACACGATTACTCAGATTCGGGACCTGGTTCAGGAAGTTATCAAGGACCGACTGGTCGAACTGAAAGACCTCGGCGTGACCGGCAAGACAGCCCCAGACGTCTCCGAACGGGAGATTCAGAAGATTCAGGGTCGCCTCCAGCAGTTGATGGACGGCGATGACTCTGCCGGCTACGAGGGGATGAGCTACCTCGCCGAGGTCCGGAAACTGCGCACCGCGATGACTTACATCGAAACCCAGAGCGTCGAGTCCTTCCGCCGATACATGGACCGCCAACAGGAAGCGGCCCGTTCCTCTGGGGCGTCGAAGGCCGACCAGCGAATGGTTTCGGACCCGAACATCCAGATGGCCATCCGCAAATCTGGCGAGTACGACGACCTCCACCCGAAATTCAGGCGTGCGCGGATGCTCATCGCCGAAACGCTGGGTATCAACGACGGCGAGCGCGTCATCGTCTTCACTGAATCTCGGGATACAGCAGAAGCGCTGACCGACTTTCTGGACGACCACTTCACCGCCGAGCGCTTCGTCGGCCAGTCCGACACAGATGGAAGCGACGGGATGACACAGACCGAACAGCAGGATACCCTCGACAGGTTTCGCGCCGGCGAGTTCGAGGTACTCGTCTCGACATCCGTTGCCGAGGAAGGGCTGGATGTTCCCGAAGTTGACCTCGTCCTGTTCTACGAACCCGTCCCGACGGCAATTCGTGCAATCCAGCGCAAGGGCCGAACCGGTCGCCAGACCGAAGGTGCGGTCACAGTTTTACTCGCCGAGGATACCCGCGACGAGGCCTACTTCTGGAAGGCCCGACAGGACCAGAAGAAGATGAAAAAGGAACTCGGCGCGCTCAAAAGCGCCGCCGGCAAAATCGAGGCGGCGCTCGGACAGCAGGTCAGCCTCGACGAAGTGGACGCAGATTCTGAAGATACCGACGCAGCGGACGAGCAGTCACCTGCAGACTCGACCGACACTGCGAGCACGGACAGCGACCAATCTGAAGAAAACAGCGACGGCCAGACCGGTCTGGGCTCGTTCACTAATCAAGAAGCTAGCGACGGAAGCCCTACCGAGGACACGGCAGATGACGAATCAGAAGCGGCCGAAGATGACGAGTCGAAGGTAAACGAGGACGAGCAGGAGACCCACGAAGACGCTGTCGTCGCAGAAGCAGCAAGCGACGAGAGCGAGCAGGTGGAAATTGTCGCCGACCAGCGCGAACTCGACTCGACCATTGCCCGTGACCTCTCGACGCGAGATGGAATCGAGACACGACTGGAGACGCTGGCAGTCGGTGACTACGTCCTCTCGGACCGCGTCGTCGTCGAGCGGAAAACAGTCGAGGACTTTCTGGATACGCTGACCGGTGGGGACCGCTCGATGTTCGAGCAGGTTGGCGACGCCGCCCGCAACTACGGCCGCCCGGTGGTCGTCATCGAGGGCGGTGACCTCTACGGCGAGCGCAACGTCCACCCCAAGGCGATTCACGGTGCACTCGCTTCGCTGGCTGTCGACTTTGGTGCGAGTATTATGCAGACGGCCAACGAAGAGGAGACAGCCGACCTGCTCGAAGTCATCGCCAGCCGCGAACAGGACGACGAAGGCCGAGAGATTAGCGTCCACGGCGAAAAACAGTCGAAGACACTGTCCGAACAGCAGGAATACGTCGTCGCCTCGATTGCTGAGGTTGGTCCTGTGACTGCTCAGACACTGCTCGCAGACCTCGGTAGCGTCGAGGCTGTGATGACCGCCGACGAGGAGGAACTGCTCGAGGTCGAGGGTGTCGGGTCGGTCACTGCCGAACGAATTCGGGAGGTTGTCGGGCGGTCGTACTCGCCCGAACACTGACGTAGGAGGCGGCCGTTATTTTGCGTATGGCAACACAGGCTCCCGAAGCGACTATTCTTTCCGAGACAGCGTGGAACAAGCGACGACTCTACGCGCTGGCCCAGCGTATCGGCCCGTCGGACACCGAGTACGACCTGACGATGCCGGTCACTGCGCCGGTCAACGACGAACAGATCGCCGAGATTCCCGAACTCGACGAGGACGATGTCGACCGGGCAGTCGAACAGACCCGCGAAGCCGCCAGTGAGTGGCGCGAGATGAGCCTCGACGAGCGCGCCGACGTCCTCACGAAGTTTGCAAACCTCGCGGCCAACAACAGAGGAGAACTGCTCGACCTCCTCCAACTCGAAACGGGTAAATCACGAGCGCACGCCCTCGAAGAGACGATTGACGTCCCGCTCAATGCCGACTATTACGCCGACAAAGGCCCGAGCATCCTCGCGACTGAATCGCGGTCGAGCGGGATTCCAATCGCGACTAGCGCCGAGGTCCAGTACGACCCCAAGGGTGTCGTCGGCATCATCTCACCGTGGAACTACCCCCTCGTCCTCTCCTTTTCGGACGCGATTCCTGCGCTGCTGGCTGGCAACGGCGTCGTTCTGAAACCTGACGATAAGACGCCGTTCACGGCGCTTCGACTGGCCGAACTGCTCGAAGAGGCGGGACTCCCCGACGGAGTCGTCACCATCGTCACCGGCGACGGCCCGACAATCGGCTCGGCGGTCATCGAGCGTGTCGACTACCTCACCTTCACCGGGAGTTCTGAGGTCGGCAAACTCGTCGCCGAACAGGCCGGTCGCAACCTGATTGACTGCTCGCTGGAACTCAGCGGCAAGAACCCGATGATAATTCTCGATGACGTCGACATCGGGGAGGCCGCCCGCGGCGCGATTCAGGGCTCATTCACCAACGCCGGCCAACTCTGTCTCGCTAACGAGCGCATCTACGTCCACGAGTCCATCTACGACGAGTTCCTTACCGAGTTTGTCGAACAGACTGAGAGCCTCGAACTCGGGGCAGAGTTCGAGTTCGACTCCGACGTTGGCTCGATGATCGACGAGGACCAGCTCCAGCGTACCAAGGACCACGTCGCCGACGCCGTCGACGCGGGCGCAACGGTCGAGGCTGGCGGCAACGCTCGCCCGGAAGTCGGGCCGTATTTCTACGAACCGACGATTCTGACCGACGTACCGGCGACGTCGCTCCCGGCCTGCGAGGAGACGTTCGGTCCGCTCGCCGTCGTCGAACCGGTCTCCTCTGCCGAGGAAGCCATCGAGAAGTCCAACGACTCCGACCACGGACTGAACGCGAGTGTCTGGTCGGCCGACCGCAAGCGCGCCAAAGAGGTTGCCCGGCAGATCGAATCGGGGACAGTCTGCATCAACGACCCGTTCCTCGTCGGCTGGGCCTCCTACGACGCCCCGATGGGCGGCGTCAAAGAATCCGGGATTGGCCGCCGACACGGCCCCGAAGGGATCAAACGATACACCGAACCGAAGACGATTGCCACCTCGGCTGTCGGCCCGCTCGGCCCGATTCCGGGCGTTCCGGACTCGGTGTTCGCCAAGGGCTTCTCGGCCATCTCTGACCTCCAGCGACGCCTGAACCAGCTTCGGCGCTGAGGGTGTAGTTCTCTTTTTACTAACTCGTGCGCTCACAGTCCAGACAACGGTGCGTTTAGGATTCGGCCGTCCCAAGTGGTGGTATGACCATTCGCGATGTCACCGACGTCCACGAGGAGTTCGGCGGCGAGCGCCTGCCGCCCGGCCAGAGCGAAACTGCGGAGTTCCCCGTCCTCTCGAAAGGCGACACGCCCGAGTTCGACCCCGAAACGTGGACGTTCACTGTTACCGGCGCAGTCGAGACGGAACTGCGGTACTCGTGGGCGGAATTTCAGGAACTGCCGACCGAGACACAACGGCAGGATTTCCACTGCGTGACTGGCTGGAGCCGACTGGACAACGACTTTCGTGGGGTTCCGTTCCCGACACTCGCCGAGCGCGCAGGCGTCGACGACGCGGCAGCGCACGTCATGTTCACCTCTCTCGACGGCTACTCGACGAACCTTCCACTCGAAGACTGCATGCGCGACGACGTCCTGTTCGCGCTGGAACTCGACGGCGAGGCGCTTCCCCCGGACCACGGCGGCCCACTCCGTGTCGTCACGCCACACAAGTACGCGTACAAGGGCGCAAAGTGGGTCACTGGCGTCGAATTTCTCACCGAACAGGAACGCGGCTACTGGGAGCAACGCGGCTACTCCAACACTGCGAACCCGTGGAACGAAGAACGGCGTAGTTCACTCTGAGGCAGAGTCGGGAGAGTTATTGAGCCGGCAGCCCTCCTCGCTGGTATGTATCTCGCCGACGAGACTTGGCCGGACCTGGGCTCGTACTTTGCCGAGGAATCGCTCGCGCTTGTCCCGCTGGGGTCGACCGAACAGCACGGCCCGCACCTCCCCGAAGGGACGGACCACCTCATTGCCGAAGGATTTGCCCGCGAAGTTGCCGACCGGACCGGCTATCTCTGCACACCGACCATCAATATCGGCGTCAGCCCACACCACAAGCAGTTCCACGGCACGATGTGGGTCGACGCCCCCGTGTTCCGTGACTACGTCGAATCGTTCACACGAAACCTTGCCTACCACGGCATCGACCGCGTTATCTTCGTCAACGCTCACGGCGGCAATATCGACCACCTCCGAGAGGTTGGCCGCCGCCTGCGCGACGAGGAGGTTATCTACGCGATTGAGTGGATGTGGAACGACAGCATCCCCGACCTCGTCGACGAGATTTTCGAGAACAACGGTCCCCACGGCGGTCCGAAAGAGACAGCGATGATTCAACACCTCCATCCCGAACTCGTCCACGACGACGAACTCGAATCGGCCCGTGATGGCGGTGTCCCGAGCGTCGAGGCTGCAGACACCGAGAAGTTCGGTTCGCGGACGTTCTACGACGCCGCCGACAACACCGATAACGGCGTGCTCGGCGACCAGACCGACGCGACTGCCGCGAAGGGTGAAGAGATGTTCGAGGCAGCCTCCGAGCAGTTGGTGAAGCTGTGTGCGTGGCTGGACGACCAGCCATTCGAGGACCTGATGCCGAAAGACCACGTCTGATTCTGGGACGGCGGCGGGTATCGTAATCCTTTTTTCCTCGACTGCCATCGACACTGTTGCCAGCCGCCTTAGCTCAGACTGGGAGAGCACTCGACTGAAGATCGAGCTGTCCCCGGTTCAAATCCGGGAGGCGGCATCCTGTTACCGGTTGAATAATGTTCGACAGTAGCCTCGCTGTCCTGTGATTGTTGAATCGCTTGTGCGATTTCAACCGGTCACTGGGCGCACCCGCTGGCGTGTTGCGTTCTGCAATATTTGAAACGGTCGGGGGAAACTTAATTCCTTTGTAGAGGGCAGAATACGCGTCTCTGAGGCATATTCAGAATATGAATAGACGGAGCGTGCGCGTTCGAGGAGAGGAGTCTAAGCTTGTCCGAATGAACCCATCTACCGACAAGAGACTACTCGATATACAGTACTTCTCGGACGAGGTGGTCGACAGAGTACCGGCTGGGTGTCACAACTGTCACAGGTCTTCCTCAATTGAGTCGAAGAAGAGGTTGGGTATTGATACTGGATAGGTATCTCTCGAAAACTGTTGTGACACT
>JAQCNR010000491.1 GCA_028274925.1 Halovenus sp. | reverse complement strand
GGTACGACCGTCTGGCCGATGTGGTATGTCCCTCTCATTCTCCGTAGTGCTCCCGTGCCAGTTTGATGATGCGGGTGGTCAGTTCGTCTCGCTGGTCGTCGGTGAGGTCGATGTCCGCTTTGTAGAGTCGGATTTTCACGCGCTTCCGCATTTTCTTCTGGGCATGCACCTTCTGCTTCCACTCGACTATCGAGGCGTGTTCCTCTACTGCTTCGACCATATCGCGGGTCAACTCGATGAGTTGCTTCTGGTCGAGATCGTCCTCACCGGCATCGAGAACGCCCTCGACAGCATGGTAGAAGGACAACTCCGTGGACCCAGCGAGTCCCTTCTTTTTTGCTGTCTGGTTCCGCGCGCGCATCTCATCCATCACGTCTTCGAGTTCCTCGATGAGTTCTTGATCGGTGAGTCGTTTTTGTTTGTACTCCTCGATGAGTTCCTCGACGCGCTCCTGAAGTGAGCCGTACTGGACGGGGTCCTCATCGTATCGGACGCTGATTTCGTGCTCGACTGCGTGTCTCATCTCACTCGCTCGTGCTTCGTCGCTTTCTAGGCTTTCAAGTCTCGCATTGAACTCCTCGGAGTCCATCACCGAAACCGGGTCGTCGTTGAGCACTTCGACCCCTGACGACGCGATATGCTCGTGAATCAACTCCTGTACTTTCGCGCCGGTCCCTTCGAGATTCATGCTATCGTCACGGTACCGCTGCTTCGCTCGTGCGTGAATCTCGGTCAGTTTCCGTAGATCCTCCTTGTAGGGATTCGCCATCGGGTGCGGGAGAACGATATCCATGAGCTTCGAGAACCGGCGGAAAGCGTTGTTGAACTCGATGCGGGTATCGTCGGCTTCAATCGCCTGGAGACAGGCTTCGGTGTCGTCGAGGTCGTCGAAGAACGCGGTTGTCTTGTTGTGTGCGGCCTCCAGCTCCGCCTGCTTGTCCGTAATCGGGACCATCGCCCGCTCGACATCCTCCTCGCTGAACATCGCCAGCGCCTCCCTGAGTTCCGTCGAGACGCCGTAGTAGTCGACGATGAGCCCGTGATTCTTGTCCTCGTACGGTCGGTTGACGCGGGCGATAGCCTGCAGGAGGTTGTGTTCCTTGAGGGGCTTGTCGAGGTACATCACCTGTGCAATGGGGGCGTCGAAGCCCGTCAGAAGCATATCACAGACGACGAGCAACTGTATGTCGCCGTCTTCGTCCGTGAATGAGTCCTTGATCTCCCGTTTTTCTGCGTCGCTCGGGGCGAACTCCTTGATTTCCTCCGGGTCGTTGTGGTCGTGGGAGATGACGACGCGGGACTCCGGTCCACCGTGGGCGTCGAGTCGTTTCTTGTAGGTGATGGCCGCCTGCTTGCTGGTCGTGACGACCATCCCCTTGAACGGGCGGGCGATGTCGGTCTCGAAGTGGTCGACGATATCAGCGGCGACGCGGTCGATGCGGTCTTCGGCCTCGGCGAGGTCCTGCTCGCGGGCGTAACGCTTCTTGATTTCTGCCTTCTCCACATCGCTGTACTCCGCAAACACCTCGTCAAAGACTTCGTCGAGGTCGGTGCCTTCGAGGTGGATATCGGCCAGCCGTCCTTGGTAGAGAATCTCGACGGTCGTGTCGTCTTCGAGCGACTGGTCGATGGTGTAGGTGTCGATGTAGTTCCCGAACGTCCGGCGCGTGTCGCGCTCTTCTTTCTCGATGGGTGTCCCGGTGAAGCCGACGTAGAAGGCGTTGGGGAGCGCCGTCCGCATGTTATTCGCCAGGTGTTTGTACTGCGTCCGGTGGGCCTCGTCGATCATCACGTAGATGTTCCTGTCCCGGGAGAGCGCGGGGAAGTCACCCTCCTCGTCGTCGGTGAGCTGGAACTTCTGAATGAGGGTCGTGATGGTCTGGCCGGCCTCGTTGCTGAGTAACCCGCGGAGGTCCCCGATGCCGTCGGCCTGGATTGGGTTCGGGAATCCGCATTGCTCGAAGGTCGAATGAATCTGTGAGTCCAGCGCCTGCCGGTCGGTCACGAGCACGAGCGTCGGGTCATCCTTGCGTCGGCGAAGCTTGAGCCCGAGAAACAGCATCGTGAGCGACTTCCCGGAGCCCTGGGTGTGCCAGATGACGCCGCCCTGTGCCGGACGGCTGTCGCGGCGGTCGATGGCTTCGAGCGCTCGCTCGACAGCGCGGTACTGCTGATAGCGGGCAACCATCTTCGTGGTGCCGTCGTGGCTCTCCTCGAAGACCGTGAATTGCCGGAGGAAATCGAGCAGTCGCTCCGGTTCGAAGAGGGCATAGAGCAGTCGGTACTGGTCCGGGACGTACCCGTCGAGGTCGAAGTATTCCGCCAAGAACTCGTCGTCGACGGGATAGGAGTCACGCCAGGGCTTGTACTGGCCCTTTGATGTGCCGTAGGTGCCCATCACCGCGCCCTCGTACCACGTCCCCACGGAGAACTGGTTGTACCGGAACAGTTCCTCGGCTCCCTCGCTGCCGGTCTCGGTGCGCTCGTTCTGGTAGCGCTGGAGTTGTTCAAGCGCCTCGCTCCGCGGTTCCGCGATGGCCGGGGCTTTGCACTCGATGACGCCGAGCGGGAGACCGTTGACGAACAGGACGATATCGGGTGTGACAGTCTCGATGGGTCCCGCGACGCGGAACTGATTGAGCGCGAAAAAGTCGTTGTTCTCGGGGTTCTCGTAGTCGATGTAGCCGACGGTCTGGTGTTTCAGCCCGTGGCCGCGGTCCTGTTCGACCGAGGTGTGACGGACGAGTTTCTCGTGAATCTGCTGGTTCTCGTCCATCGTGTTCGTTCCCGCGACTTGCTGAATCTCGCGGACGGCCTTGTTCAGATTGTTCTCGCTTATCCAGGGATTCAGGCGCTCGACGGCATCGCGGAGTCGGGGTTCGAGTACGACCGAGGATGTCGTCTCGCGGGGGTCGTCCCACATCGTCCCCTGCTGGTCGACAGTATCCCAGCCGAGTCGCTGGAGGGTGTCGAGGGCCGGGCGTTCGGTCTCGGCATACTCATCAGACATCTGTGTGCGGTCTGTGTGCTGATTCCCAACCAAGACGTTTCAATCTATCCACCGGTGGGGCTGTGGTCGGGGAGTTGCCACGCCTGCTCGATGTCGACCAGGTCGTCTGCGTCCGGAAGGTTCCGGGCATCTCGCTCAACAATCTCCATCACCTCTGTTGCTCGGAACACTCGGCCCCACTCCCGTCCCGTGGTCTCCTCGATGATGCCGTCCTCGTCTAGTCGCTTGACTGCGTTGTTGGCGGTTGCATACGAGACTCCGATGTGTTTCTCTGCCTCCGTGACGCTGAAGTAGGGGTTCTCGAACAGGGAGAGCGCGAGCTGGCGTGTCGACGGTGCTGCGTCGGCGTACCGGGATTCGTACTGTTTCCGGGTGTCGATGAGCAGTTTCGCCCGGACGAATGCCTCCTCGGCCTGCTCGCGGATGCCCCGGAGGAAAAACTGGAGCCACTCGTCCCACGCGCCCTCCTCGCTGACGGCCAGCAGTCGGTCGGCGTACTCGTCGCGGTGGCGCTCGATGTAGGAACTCAGGTACAACATTGGGTAGTGGAGCAACCGACTTGCGACGAGCAACAGCACGGCCAGCAGGCGACCCACGCGCCCGTTGCCGTCCTTGAACGGATGAATAGTCTCGAACTGGTAGTGTGCAACAGCGATATCGACTAAGATGGGCCAGGTGCTTTCCTGCTGGATGAACGCCTCCAGGTCTTCCATCAATCCCGGCACCGACTCGCTTTTCGGCGGGATGAACCGGATGCGCGTTCCGGGTGCGTGGGGATTGTCCTCTTCGATGACGGCAAATCCCGGTCGAAAGTCGCCGGGCAGGGGGTCCTCCTCGTCCGTGCGGCCCTGTTC
>JAQCNR010000489.1 GCA_028274925.1 Halovenus sp. | reverse complement strand
TCGAGGAAGCCGTCGATACCACCGAAGACTTCTTCGATCTGCTCGATGAGTTCGCCCTCGTCCATGTCGGCGAACTCGGTGTTCTGGGCACGGGTCGTCAGCACCTGCTTCGAGCGGGTGCCGTCACGGTAGTAGGTGACGCCTTTCCCGCCGTGGTCGTAGATGTACTGGAAGACTTCCTTCGCGTCGTCGAGTGTGGAGTCGTTGGGCGCGTTGACCGTCTTCGAGATGGCAGAGTCGACACCCTGCTGGCAGGCGGTCTGGACACCAGCGTGCTCCTTTGCGGAGAGGTCGCCGGTCGTGACGAACAGCTCACCGATGGCGTCAGGCACCGTCGTCAGGCCGTCGACGCCGTCGAACTCGTTGTTGGCCATCTGGTCCTGCGCTTCCTGCTTGACGGCCTCCACGTCGATGTCGTTGTCCTCTAGCGTTCGGAGGAAGTAGTCGTCGAACTCGACGAGCATCTCGTCGCCCTGCACGTCGTCGGAGACGTTCTTGTAGTAGGCGACGTTGTAGATTGGCTCACAGCCACCGGTGGTGTTGCCGACCATGGAGGTCGTTCCGGTTGGCGCGATGGTCGTCGTGTTGTGGTTGCGAATCGGGAAGCCCTCTTCCCACTCGTCGGCGTCGAGTCCGGTGTGGTGCTCGAACCACTCGCGGTACTCGGTCGGGTTGGCGAACTTCGATTTGTCCCACTCGCCGAAGGTACCTCGTTCCGTCGCGAGTTCGTGGCTGGCTCGTTTGGACTCGTGGTTGATGTGGGTCATTAGCTGGCGAGCCGTCTCGTTGGCGGCGTCGCTGCCGTACTCCATGCCGAGCTGGACGTACAACTGGGCCAGACCCATGATACCCAGTCCAATCTTGCGCATTTCCCGGACTGTCTCCTCGATCTCGTCGACCGGGAAGTCCGACATCGTAACGACGTTCTCGAGGAACCGTGTGCCGAGCGCAATTCGGTCGTCGAAGGCGTCCCAGTCGATGGACTCTTCGAGGAAGGCTGCAAGCGCTTCCTCCTCGGTTGCGTACTCATCTGCGTGGTTGTCCGCCCAGACACGCCAGTCCGGCGCGTCCTGTGCGGCCAGCGTCGAGAGGTTGATGTGACCGAGGTTACAGGCCTCGTACTCTTCGAGCGGCTGCTCTCCGCAGTTGTGGACGACGAGGCCGTTAGCGACGAACGAGTGTGTGTCAGGTTCGGTCAGGTCGTAGACCGCTTCGTGACCGTCGTGCTCGACGGACTCGACCGTTGCTTCGAATTTGGGGCTGTAGGGGCCGCGACTGTACTCGTCCAGCCGTGCTTCGAGTGCGTCGTTCTTTTCGTCCAGCAGGAACCCGATTTCCTCCTCGAATGCAACGGTGTGTGAGCTGGAAATAACCAGTTCGTGGAACCCCTGTGTCTCGTACTCTTTGGTTCCCCCCTTTCCGTTGGGCAGTTCCGTGACGCCAGCTTCTTTCCGGTCTTCGTAGATTTTGCTACCGATACCGAAGTTCAACAGAAGTTGCTGCACCTCTTTCAGGAACCCCGTGTCGACACTGGCGAGTCGAACAGAGATTCCCTTTTCAACGTTCCCTTGGACGGTCCCATCCGCGCTAAATAGAGCCTGAAGGTATCCGCGAGCCATCTCTTCGCTTCCTCGCAGTACGGCATCGGGAACCTGCAGTTTCTCCTCGGCGAGCCCAACCTCCTGAGCCATCTCATAGAGCCGTGCTGACCGGATGCGCTGTTCGACAGCCTGTGCTCCCCGGTAGCCATCACTGCGGCTGATTTCGCTGACTCCGATTTCGTAGTCGGCGTTGCCGGTCGGCTCACGGACGACGTCGTTGACATCCGCAGCGAACTGGTCTGAAACCTCCGCGTCTTCGTCGTAGAAGTTCAGCACCGCACGCTCCTCTCCGTGTTTGAGATGGCCGTCTCCGACAAGCCAGCCGAGGACACGTCCTTCTTCGGCGGAGCCGTGTTGGCCGAACTCGCCTTTTCGGTTCTGGATGTGGACCGTCTCACCTGCGTCGAGATTCTGCGCTTCGACCCAGCCGTCGTCGGTCATCACGCGGTGGTCGGCCGTCAGTCGAAGCTCGTAGCCTTCCTCAGTTTCGAGCTTGTAGACGTCCTTTTCACCAGTCTTGTAGACGCTACTCGCTTCCTTGACCGTCTCTTCGCTGAGACGCCCGTCGACGACGACGTCACGGGCGACTCCCTGTTCGTACAGTTTCTCGGCCGTGACGAGGCCGTTTTCGGTACTGAGGAGTGTGTCACCGGTGACGCACGGATTTGTCGCTAATATCTCGTGCTCTGGGTGTTCCTCCACGTCGAAAGAGTGTTTCTTGTTGATCCGTTCGAGGTAGACAACGCCGGGTTCGCCGTTCTCGTGGGCACCCTGCACGATGTCGTCCCAGATTTCCCGGGCAGGAACCGAGAGCACTTCGCCGGCTTCGACGTACTCGCCGAGGCCGAACATATCGTACAGCTCTTTGGTCTCTGCGGTGGCGATGTGCGGTTCGTCGGTTCGCGGGTTGGTGAACGTGAACTCCTCGTCGTTTTTGACGGCATCCATGAAGTCGTCGGTGATGCCGACCGAGATGTTGAAATTCGAAAGGTGGCCCTCGACTGCGTTCCGAAGGTGTTCGGGAACACGACCATCGTCGTCGATGAGTTCGCGGGCCTCGTCCAGCGCGTCCGCGAAGGAGGTGTGCGTGAAGTCGTCAGGGTCGTTCAGTCGCAGCGTGTTCGCCAGCGAGACGTCCTTGTTCTTGGCGTGGATGAACTGAATGACGTCCGGGTGCGAAACGCGCATGACGCCCATCTGTGCACCGCGCCGGGCCCCACCCTGCGCGATGGTTTCACACATCTGGTCGTACGTGCGCATGAACGTGATTGGCCCGGAGGCGATGCCACCGGTCGAACCGACTGGGTCGCCGTACGGTCGGAGTTTCCAGAAGGCGTAGCCCATACCGCCACCGCTCTGGAAGACCTGCGCGGCCTCCTTGGCCGTCTGGTGAATGTCGTCGATGTCGTCGGCGGGTGAGTCGACGAAACAGGCGCTGAGCTGCTGGAGTTCGTCGCCAGCGTTCATCAGCGTCGGAGAGTTCGGCATGAAACCGAGTCGCTCCATCTGCTCTTGAAACTCTGCTGCAGTCTCCTCGACGTGCTCGCGCACACCGTCGGGGAGTTCCGGAACGATGGTATCGTAGGCGAATTTGTTGACGTTGTATTCGTTCAGGACGGTTTCAACGTCGTCGTCGGCAGTCGTTCCTTTGCCGAAGACTTCCTCGGCGAGTTCGTCTCGCCGCGGGTGCTCTGGCTTGAGTTGGTCGGGCGTAACCGTGATGTCGACATCCTGATTGTCGGCCTCGTAAACCGCTTCGGCCAGCGCGATGTTTTTGCCCACGCGCTTGAATAGGTCTTCCTGCTGTTCGGTAACCTCCCCCTCTGCGTCTTTCTTGAGGTATCGTGCCGGCAGAATGTTGTGGTATGCATTCGCTGTCAGGCGGTCTTCGAGCGTCTCTCCCTCGACTCGTTTAATCGGTAGCGTGAGTTCGTCGGCCGCGAGTTCCTTACTCATTGGCTCCCACCTCGTACCCCTGTTTTTGCTTCGATGCGCCGTCGTGAACTGGCTCCCATTACTATCATTTCTGACGGAACTTCTGTTCGGCTTGGACCCAAATATAGGTTTGGTCTCTGGGTTCCTTTAGGTTGTTTTATGTGTCATAATCTGGGGAGAAGCGCCACAAACGCGCCGCTACCCAGTCAACGCGACTCATATCTACGAAGTAGGTGTGTCCTCTTAATGCTGTGCAGACCGCGGTGAAAGTGAAACTGCTGCGAGCTATCTGACAGACAGCGTGCTGGCCAGAGCGGAAACAATGGGGGGTTTTCGGGTGGAGATTTCCGCCAGTTAGCCGACAGTGAGAATTTCGTAGTCCTGGTCTGCCAGTTGCGCGATAGCCGGTGCGTGTTCGTCAGCGTCGCTCAGCAGTTCGATACCGCTTGCCTCGCAGGCGTCGGCCACATCGAAGGCGTTCGCGCAGTAGCCACACGCGCCGGCGAGCAACCCTCGGTCTTCGATGCGCTTCCACTCCTGATTGAACGGTCGGTCGGGATTCTCACCGAACTCCGCGGGCCACTTCGTCCCCTCGCCGTCGAGAAACAGTTGCACCTCGTACCCCGCCGTGTCGAGTTCGAGCGCGTAATTGAATCCGTTGCCAGCAGTGGGGGTATCTGACGGCCCTGCGTTCAGCAGGACAGCATACCTGTTCTCTGTCGATGTTGCTGTGGGTGTCGTCGCCTCCGAGTTCGTGCCGAGTACTGAACTGAGCAGTCCCATACCCACTGTTCACGAGTTGGTTTGATAACCCCGGTGTGGCTGTGTACGACTGTCCACCATACCCGCAACATTTAATATCAGGACCGCTGCGTCCGGTACGCGTCGAGATACTGCTCGATAACAGCGTCGTGGTCGTAGGAATCCCACTCGTTGTTTTCTGTCTGGTGTTCGAACTCACCGGCGTCGACGATAGCGTCGGCGAGTTCCTGTGGGTCGGTGACGCGATAACTACGGTCGTAATTCTCGATTAGTTCGTGGGCACTGGACTCAGCCTGATATTCGACGATGCCGATACAGCCACAGGCCAGCGCCCACAGCAGTTCCGTCGCGAAGTGCTCACGGTATGCAGTCTGGACGAAGGCGTGCGCACCGCGGTAGATTTCGAGTCGTCGCTCACGGTCACAGGCGCCGACGAAGGTGACGCGGTCGCCGATTCGCAGGTCAGACACTTCCTGTTCGTACTCCGCTCGTTTCGGCCCATCGCCGATAATTGTCGCCGACCAGCCTTGCTCGCGCAGTTCGGCCAGTCCCAACAGAAAGTCCTCGATATTGGCACTTTCGTCCAGTGGGTGTGCGTAGACAACGTCGATTTCTTCGGCAGGGTCGACCGACTGAATCCGCTCGATATCGATACTCTCCGGAATAACGAGCGTCTGGTCGCCGTTCGCACCGGCTTCACGAACCTGTGTGCGAACCAGTTGTGAGGGGGTGAAGATACGGGTCGGCTTGCTAGCTGCCCACCGACGCTGACGGCCTGCAAGCGGTTCGTCGCCGAACCACTCCACGAACAGCGGCGCGCGTGCGAGTCGACTGCCAGCCCGGGCCGCGAGCACCTGCTTGGCGGGGGCTGGACGGGCGTGTACAACATCCGGCTGGTAGGCTGCCAGCAGGGCCGGCAGTCGCGTGCAGAACGACGACAGCGCTGTCCCGAGGGTTACGCCCCGGTAGCTGAGTCCATCGACTGTCCACTCGTCGTCGTAGCTATCCCACCACTGTCCACAAAAAATCGTCACCTCGTGGCCGCGCTCGGAGAGCAGGCGGGGAATCCGCTCGAACCGGCGCGATCCGGGGCTGTCTGCCCGCTGGCTCGTCTCCATCGCGACGAAGGCGACTCGCATACTGAGGCCGGAGGGTGCGGGTAGACAAAAATCCCTCCCATCCCGCCGTGGGCACTCAGTCTGCGGCCGCCGTCGGACTGGTCCGCTCGGTGCCAACGGTGAGTTCGACGCCACCTTCGAGGTCGATTTCCACATCTGACACCGCCAAGCGGTACTCGCTGGTGTGTGCACCCGAGGAATCGAGCCGAATCGACTCTTCGAGCAGGCCAGCCTCGGTGAGTTTGTCAACCTTTCGGTAGCCTGTCGAGGACGAGAGGTCACAGACCTCACAGAGTTCGCTGGCCGACAGTGCCTGGTCGCTGGTCGCCTCGAGTATCGCACGACAGTCGGCGTCTTCGAGTGCGCCAAGCAGCGTCGAAATCTCTTGGTCGCTGTCGATACTCTGTTCGGTGGTACGCTGGGGAGCGTGTCTGGCGGTTCGTCCGTGCCGTGAACTCATATCTGACTGTAGAATACTCACGCACCCCTAGATACACCACCGATATACTGGCTGGTTTAAGTACCCCCACAGCACCGCGGCCGCTCTCGTGGGCCGGTCAGCCTACTGTCACGACACGACAGTCGAGGCGGTCTCGCAGGAATGCTTCGATTTCTGGGTCGTCTGTGAGTCGGCGGATAACTTGCCGGAGTCGGCCGACCTGCTTCTTTCCGATGACGACCACATCGGCCTCCTCGGCGGCGATTTCTTCGAGAATCGCCTGCTCGACAAACAGTCCTTTCGGGACCGAGTACCGGACGTTCTCGATTCTCCCGAACTCTGCTTCGACGGCGGATTTGAGTTGACTTCTGGTGACTTGTCTACCGCTCTGATAGAGATTAATGTGGAGGACAGTCAGCGATGCCGCTTCTTTCTCGGCGATCTGAATCGCCTCCGCGAGCGTGCCCCGCGAATGCTCGCTCAATGGATACCGGACCGGGACGACGACCTGCGTCATTCGTCTCCTCGTAACAACTCAGTACTCGTGAGCGTGTCAACTTGGACTCCCCAGCGTCTTTGTGCCTCGCCCGCGACAGTTCCGGTATGGATCGTATTACCGGCCCCGAAGATAACACGCTCTTTGTCGACCGGACTCCGGGTAAGCGCGGACAAAAAGGCCCATTCTTTGTCGTCTATGCTGACAACGACGCGGAAACTCGCTGGGGCTTTTACTGCGGGAACTGTGAGACAACCGACAGCGCCGTCGACTCGATGGGTCGTGTCCAGTGCAACCAGTGCAGCAATCGAACGAAAGCCGAGGAGTGGGACTCTGCCCACGAGTAAGCAGCCTGTTGGACAATTGAACAGTAGGTACGCTTAAGATGGTTGGGAATATCTAGCATAGCAGATGAGTGCCGCAAGCACCTCACTACAGAAGGAGGCGGAATCAATTTTCAGCGACCTCGGCTACGAAGTGACGCCAGAAGGACGAGAAATACAGGCACAGCGAAAGTGGCGTGTCGTCACAGTTACACCGATGGCCGAACCGCGAGACCCGCCGCAGTCGGGGGACCTTCGCTGCTTCGTCACCCATGCTGAGACCGTTGATCGCGTCGAACGAAAACTCGAACGAGCAGATCTGCCGTATGAGTGGGCGATTATCGGCGTCGAGGACGACGGGTACACAGTCAGTCGGTCGTAGAGGGGGAGTCGTCTCGTCAGGAGCGAGCAGCGCTACTATCAGTCGGCCGCAGGCTGTGGCTCCCGCGGTGCGTCTGGGTCGAGTCGTCGTCGGAGCGCGGGCACAATCGTCGAGTCGAGCGAGAAGCGACCGCTGCCGGTAATCAGTAGCGCCGAGGAGAGTCCGAACAGCGTAACGTGTGCGAGTACGGGGTCGTCCGGCAGTCCAAACAGCGTGGTTGTCAGGACGACGAACCCAGCCGCCGCCGCTGCGCGGGTGAACGTTCCGGTGATGAACGCGACGCCAACCGCTGCCTCGACGAGTCCAGCGCCGAATACCCACAGCTCCGGCGAGACTGGCACGACGGAGACGAGGTCGTACTTTTCGACAACAGCGAGCGCCGACCCCGGCTGGAGCCATTTCTGGACGATTCCGAGATAGAAGAAGTTGAACCCGAGAAACACGCGCAAAGCAACCGGGACTGCCCCGCGAGTAATTCCGACGCGAGCGAGTATATCTCCGGGCGTGTCGACGCCGCGAAACCGGCTGAGCAGCGTGCCATCGGTGACGACAATCCGTCGGAGCAGCATATCGGCGCTTGGCTGACCCGGACCGATAATCAGAATAGCGAGAAAGCCAGCGACGTATTCGCTTGCTAATAACAGTGGAATCCCTGCGGAGATGAGCGCCCCGGCGTAGGCAAGCAGGCCACCGACAGCAACGAGGCGAGTCCCGAGTCCGAACAGCAACAGAAACCCGATGCCGACCTGTAGGAGACGGGCCTCTGCGGCCACCACCGGGGTAAACAGGTAGCCCGAGAACCCCGCTCCGACCAGCGGTAAGCCGACCGAGAGCCGAAGCATCCACGGCAGATACGGCTGGTAAGACCGGAGTGTCCGGCGCGCAACCTCGATGTCACTCAGTGAGTTCCCAAAGCGGAGATACCCGAGCGTGAGACCGAGCACTCCGAACCCACCTGCAACGAGCAAAAATACGCTGAGTGGGTCGGTAAACACCGCGACGAACAGGTCGCGAGTTGAGCTAATTGGCCCATCCTCGGTCACGTAATCGACGTGTGCAGCGGCGGGATCGGTGAGTGCCGCCAGCACAATACCACCGACTGTGCCCGTTAGTACCGTTCGGGGTCCAGTTCGCATCAACTTTCATAATTGTTGTATGCAAATAAGGCTGTTCCGACCGGGCAGCAGTTCCCGCTCCGGTATTGGGCCACAAATCTCCGTCTTTGGTACCGCAACTCCTGCGATACCCAATTGTGCAAAAAGCTACGCTTATTCACCCCGACGACCAACCGACGAGCAATGGTCGGGTCGATTCTACTCACAGCGATTGCGGGCATTCTGTTCGGGCTCGCGCTAGCAGCCCCACCCGGACCGATGAACGCGATTATCGCCGAAGAGAGCGTTCGCCGGGGTTGGACCGCCGGGTTTCGC
This sequence comes from Halovenus sp., assembly GCA_028274925.1. GTDB lineage: Archaea > Halobacteriota > Halobacteria > Halobacteriales > Haloarculaceae > Halovenus. The sequence goes on along the minus strand of JAQCNR010000489.1, from coordinate 3,215 downwards.
GCTGGTCTCGGCGCAATGACTGCAGATTTCGTTTTCTTTTTGCTCTCACTTGGCGGGCTTGTCACTATCGTCGAGGCTGCACCACAACTTCGCGCGGGAATGATTGCGACTGGCGGCCTCTTGATGCTGTATTTCGGCTACGACGCACTCACAAACCTCGACGAAACGCTCACTGCAGAGGAGTCAGATGAACTGAACCGCGGCTTTCTGAAGGCGTTCGTCCTTGCGATTACGAACCCCTACCAGATTCTGTTCTGGCTGACTGTCGGCGTTGGACTGCTCTCGCCGGGAGAACTCGACGTTCTCAGTGCCCTGCCAGCAGTTGGCGACTCGCTTGCAGGCACCGTTGTCGTCGAGACTGGTAGCCCGCTGTTGGTCGGGGGGCTCTTCGGTGGGATTGTCGTCTGGATTGTCGGGTTTCCAGCAGCACTGGTGACTGGCCGGAACAGGACAGACCGATTCGCACCGCTGGTTGCAGGCGCGAGCGGACTTGTTCTCGTCGGCGCTGGAGTGGCCTTCCTGTTCGACGGTGTGTCGACGCTGGTCTAAGACCGGCTTACTCCTCGGGCTCGATGTCAGCAATCTCGTCTTCGAGCCACTCCTTGAACCAGCGCACGCGCTTGAGTCGACGATGCGCCATGTCAGTCGCCGTCTGGCTCCGAACCCGCTTTTTGGCTTCCTCGCCGCGTTCGAGCACGCGGCCGACCATCTCGGCGCTGTCCATGTGCGTTCGGGACTCGTAGCCCATCCGCAACAGCATCAACGCGGCACCGTTTGCTCCCACCTTGTCGAGGATATCTGCCTCGATAAGCGAGCGAGTCTCCAGGGTAAGGTCGTCGATATCGCCCTGGTAGGAGTGGTCCTCGATTGCCGAGCAGACCTGGTCGATGAACGACGCAGGATAATCTGTCTGGATTTCCAGATATTCGCGGGCGATGCGCGCCCCCTCCTCGGCGTGGATGTCCTGGTCGACTTCGAGTTTGGCGATGTCGTGAAACAGCGCCGCGACTCGGGTTATGTCGGTGTTCGCGCCCTCTTCCCGTGCAATTTCCTCGGCGAGTTCGACCACGTTTCGGATGTGATTGAACCGGTACTCCGCGGAGTGCCACGGATACCAGCGCATTCGTCCACCTTCGTCTTCGGCCTGCACGCTCGCGACCAAGTAGTCGTGGACGAACTGTTCCATCTCCGCATATTCTGCGTCCGAAACGGGTGACTCGCGAATCTCAACACCCACAGCACCACCTCCCCGAACCGTGACGTACGTTATTCATCTTATCAGATGTAAAGTGAGATTAGCTCTTTAGCGTTACGACACCCGATTTCCTCGGATTTGCGGGCCAACGCCACTCCCGAACTACCCGCAAGCCGGTGTGTGCGGGGCTGGCATACCTGTTCAGGCTATGGTAACACGTGACTACCGAGCGAGATGGCTGCTTTCGACGCGGGAACTGCTCAGAGTTCGAGCGCGAAGTGGTCGGCGACAGATCGTTCGGGCAGGTCACACTCAAAGTGCTCGGCGAGCACTCCTGTTGCAACCTCGTCGACCATCTCAGCGTTTGCGCCGGAAATCGCCCTGAACGCTGACTCGATGGCAAAGTCTTGGCTGGCGACGGCGTTGCGAATTTCCTCGGCGGTTGGGTCCGAGAGCGTCTCGGCCACTGCTGTGACGGCCAGCCCGAATTCGACGCCCGCGGCGAGGTATTCGATAGCGCGTTCCTGTGGATTCTCGACGTCCGGAATTGTCGAGAGGTAACTGACTGCAGCACTGTCCTCAATGGCAATACTGTCGACAACCCAGTCCCGCAACTCTCCCGCAGACGTTTCGTCGTCGAACTCCCCTTGCGCCTGCTCGAAGAGGTCTGCTTCCGCCGTCGCGACTCGGTGGAATACGTCGCCAACCACCACTGCGTCCGCACCCGCATCCAGCACCTGCTCGGCGTTCTCGCGGTTGTCGAGCCCCCCGCCGTACCAGATTTGTGACCACGAAACGGCGTCGTCGATGGCGTCGAGAATCTCGGCGGCCTCGTCGCCGCCAAAGGTGCCAGAATATTCGAGATAGATGACCTCGCTGTCGAGATGGTGCTGGGCGGCAAGTGCGCGTTCTTTGGCCTGCTGTGGCGTCAGGAGGTCGTCCTCGGTGACGTTCCCTTCCCGTGCGGCCGCACTGTCGGTGTTCATGATGATGTAGGCCTCGAAGACGGCTTCTTTCATCATTATCCCCGCGATGAAGTCGGTGGCGCGGTTACCGAACAGTCCGTCCAGCGGGAGGCCGATTTTTCGTTCGAGCAGTTCTGGGCCGAGGTCCTCGCGGACGTAGTCCAGTCCCTCGCCCAGCGTCCCAACCAGTGACTCGCTGTCGCCGTTGAGCACCTCGGGGACAGCGAGAAACGCCGAGTGCTCTCGGGTCTGTTCGGTCACGTGTGTCGCCGCACTCGGTTCGTGAAAGGCCGTTGCGCCGCTGTCGCTGAGCAACGCGAACGTCTCTTCGGTGTTCTCGTCAGTCACGTCTCGTGACCCACCGACCGAGACGGCACTCGTGTGTGACAGATAGTTCGGGAACAACAGCGGGAGGTATTTCCCGCCTTCGGGGTCGACCTTGGTGATGTGGCTCCACTCGCTGGGAACCGAGTTAGTATCTAATCCCAGCAACATCCGGCTCGCGATAGACAGTGTCGCGGCAGCCGACTCGAACCGTCTGGCTAGCTGTGTCAGCGACATCTCTTGGTTGACACTCTTCGCTAGTCGACAAAAGCGTGTCCACTTGGCTACGACTCTGGGAGTTGGCGGGGCAACACGTCGGGTGTCCCGTCTCGGTGGATGTACTCGGTTGCGATTCCCGTCAGCGTGGAGTCGGCAACGGTAGCCTGCTCGCGGGCCCGGTCGAGGTAGGATTCACTGATTTCGACAACTGCGGCCCTCGCTGCCGACCCCGAGTCTGCGAGGAGATACTCCGCAGTCACGGGTGTGAGCTGTCCCTCTGCGAGGTCGACCTCGTAATCGTCGAGGTCATCGAGCCAGATCTGTGCGCCGATAATCGCCAGCACAATCGAGCGTTTGAACGCCGTTTCGATCTCGAAGCCAGCCGCCCGGTACATCTCGATCATCCCGTCGTAGATGACACCGACGCGGTCGTACTGCGTTTTCAGGTACGGGAGTTCGAGGTCCGTCGCGTCGAAGACGTCGGGGTCCTCGTCGAACTGCCCGAATTTATA
>JAQCNR010000488.1 GCA_028274925.1 Halovenus sp. | reverse complement strand
ATTGCGACCACCGCAGGGCTGTTCATCACGGCCTCCTCGGCGGTCTCACACGACATCTACGCGGAACTGATCAATCCTGACGCGACCCAGCGTCAGCAGGTCCTGCTCGGCCGCGCCACCATCGTCGGTATCGGTGCGCTGGTGACGCTGACCGCGCTCGACCCACCGGCACTGATCGGCGAACTCGTCGCGCTGGCGTTCTCGCTGGCAGCACTCGTCCTGTTCCCGATGTTCTTCCTCGGACTGTGGTGGGAGAATACCAACCGACAGGGCGCACTCGCCGGGATGATCACCGGACTGACTATCTGGACGGCTGCGGTCGTCAACGACCTCATCGTGCCGTTCAGCGACCTCTACGGTGACATCGTGCCCGCAATCGGCGCGGCACTGCCGGGCACGCCGGTCGTGTTCATCGTCACGATTGCCGTCTCGCTGGCGACTGCTGAACCCGACATGAAGACCAAGATGATGGTCCGGCAGTGTCACAGTCCGGAGCCGATGAGCCAAAACGTAACTGCTGCCGAGGTTGTCGAGCGAAAACTCGACGGCGACGCGGCCACCGACGGCGGTGAACCAGTCGACGACGAACCGATGACTGACGGCGGCGTCGAAGAAGACGACAGCGACTCACAGGAGAGCTAACAATGTACGACCGAATTCTCGTTCCGACCGATGGGAGTGACGTGGCGGAAGCAGCGGTCAAACAGGCGGTCGACCTCGCGGAGAAGTACGGCGCGGAGATTCACGCGCTGTACGTCGCCGATACTGACGCCATCGCCTACGGACTTGGGACCGAACAGGTTGACCGGATCCGGCAGGGGAAATTCAGCGAGATGACCGAACTGCGTGAACAGGCCGAGGCGGCGACCGGATACGTCGCCGACCTCGGGGCGGAACACAACATCGAGGTTGTCGAACACCACGCCGGCGGCCGACCGCACGCGATGATTGCCGACTACGCTGAGGACCACGATATCGACCTCATCGTGATGGGTAGTCACGGCCGTGCGGGCGTGCGGCGCGCGCTGCTCGGCAGCGTCACCGAGCGCACGCTACGCTCGACACACGCCCCCGTGCTCGTCGTCGACTACCAGGGGACCGAGGAGTAACGCTTCCCAACTACACTCGCTGAATTTCCAATGACACCACAACGGGGCCACAGATGACGCTCGGAGACGGACTGCGCGACCAGCTCGCCGGCAACTCACAGGGCATGTTCTACGACCTGCTGTTCGCCGTCGTCTGGGTGACGTTCATCTCGGCGCTGTTCCAGTTCGTCTTCACGACGGCCCCGACGTGGGCGTACTACATGTTCATGCTGTCGGGGATTCCGGCGTATTTCGGCTTTTTCTGGTCGCTCGACGTTGCCAAAGCACAGGCGCGAGAGGGGTCCGAGTAAGGCGACTCCTCACGCTGAAAAAGACCGTCGAGGCGACCGCATTTTGTGCGCTCAGCAGCTCCGTCTGTTCCCCCCGCGACTACTCTGCTCGGTCGACGTCGAGCTGGTCCTGAATCTCTTCGATCCACTCGGACTCCGCGAGTTCGTCCATCTGGTCGCGGAAGTGTTCCTCACAGACGCCGACACGAATGCCGTCTTTCTCGACGACG
>JAQCNR010000462.1 GCA_028274925.1 Halovenus sp. | reverse complement strand
TTACGAACTGCTAGGATCGGCATGCGAGATACAGAGCGTGTAGTCAGCACGAGTCTCGTAACTCTAACACTACCGATCGACCTGAAACGGCCGCGAACCCAGGTCAGCGCACATCGCTGTCAGCGGGGGCAAGTTCGGCGCGTCCTCGTGCTGACGAGCGGCCGGAAGTAGGTTAGTAATATCCTACTTCTGGTCCGCGCTGTCGATTACAATAACAGTTCCTCTGAAATCAGGGATTGACCGCCCCAGTTCGTTTGTGCCCGGTGGTCGACAGGTCCAGTTTGCGACAGATTGCACGACTCCCCGGAGATATTCCGGTGACTGATACTACTGCTCTGGTAAATAGCGATTTTATCGGCTAAACTGCCTCTGCCCGGTTTGAGCAGCAACTCGTCCAGCGGCGTAGCAGGGCGAATGCGTCGGGGTCGAGCACTGTGAGACGCGTTCACAAACACGATGCCCTGAGTCGGGGACTGGAAAAATACAATTTCAATAATGCGAGTACATATTAGCGTAGAGGTCATATAATATCTATCACGAAGAACACCCACACGCCACAAAGCGAGATTGAACTGGAAGCCAACATCTTCAGGAATTGTTTCAATCCAAGCGCATTCCGTCTGGAGAAGAATTTCGGATGGATGTCCGAGTCCCAGCGAAAAGAACTCGGACGGAAAGCTGATGAAGCATTGAAACAGGCCTACGTCGACCACATCTCGGAGATGTACGGTACAGAAAGCGAATAATTTGTCTGCGGGACAGTCAGTGCGGATCAGCCCTCGCTACTAATCTGGACAGAACATTGTGAGTCCATAGTCGCCGCGGCGAGATTAGTCGAAAAGCCGCCGCTCCAGTTAGAAATGACAGTTCCTCGTTGCGCTCATCCAGACAACGCCGAAACCGTCACAGTCCGGGGCGTCTCCTATGCTGAAGCAACTCAAAGACGTTCTTCGCTGCCGACGATAGAGCCAGGTAATTGGCTGGCGTCATCGAACTGAATCCGGGTCACATAGGAAACACTCGGCCCGGTTGTGATGCTCGGCATGTCCACGTTCGGACAGCTACCAAAATCTTCAACATTCATTCTGTCCTACATTTACATGCCATGTCATCACAAATCATACTTGGCTCGGCGACAGAGTTGGCCGCCCGAATTCGACGTGGTGACGTGTCGCCAGTGACGGCAGTTGAGGAGGCTCTGAGCCGCATTCACGAACGAGACGAGGACCTGAATGCATTCGTCACGATCCTCGAAGAGGAAGCGCGCGAGCGAGCACGGGAAGCCGAGGAGGCGGTCGAAGCCGGAGAAGAACTCGGCCCACTCCACGGCGTCCCAATCGCGGTCAAAGACCTGTTCGACTTCAAGACAGGTGTGCGGAATACTTTGGGGTCGAAACCGTTCGAGGAGTTCGTTCCAGAAGACTCGGCCACCTACGTCGAGCGTCTCGAAGATGCCGGCGCTATCATCGTTGGGAAAACGAACACACCTGAGTTTGGACACAAGGGAACCACTGACAATCGGATTCAAGGACCGACGAGCACGCCCTTCGACCTCGACAGGAACGCTGGTGGTTCTTCCGGCGGGAGTGCGGCCGCTGTTGCGGATGGCATCGTGCCAATAGCGCAAGGGTCCGACGGCGGCGGCTCGGTCCGGATTCCAGCCTCGTTCTGCGGTGTGTATGGATTCAAGCCATCGTATGGGCGCGTCGCCCAGGCAATCCGGCCCGGTGCCTTCCTCTCGCATACGCCGACTATCCACGCTGGACCGATTACGCGAACCGTCGAGGACGCTGCGCTGATGCTTGACGTGATGGCAGGGCCTCATCCTCGCGACCCGTTGAGTGTCCCTGACGAGAACCCGGACTATCGCGGTGCCGTCCGACGTGGAATAGACGACTTCGACGTCGCGTATAGCCCCACTTTCGATGTCTTCCCTGTCGACGACCGAGTCCAGGATGTCATCGATGACGCTGTCGATGCGTTCGAGGCGGCCGGGGCGACTGTCGAACCTGTCGACCTAGGATTGAATCACGACCAAGAGGAGCTTGCAGATCTCTGGATTCGACAGATTGGCATGCTCTATCACTCTGCGGTGGAAGGGTTCAAAGACGAAGGGATTGATATACTGGGCGACCACCGTGGGGAACTCTGTACTGAATTCGCGGAGCTACTCGAAGAGACACGGGACATGGGCGTCGTCGAGTACAAGCGCGATGAGCATCTCCGGACCGAGGTCTATGACGCGATTCAGGACGTCTTCATCGACTACGACCTGTTGGTGACACCGACGCTTGCCGTCCCACCCGTCGAGAATGAGTACGATGCCGACACGCAAACTGTCGGTCCGACAGAGATTAACGGCGAGTCTGTCGACCCACTCATCGGCTGGTGTCTCACGTATCCGATAAACTTCACTGGACACCCTGCAGCGTCGGTGCCCGCAGGGCTCACTGAGAGCGGTCTTCCAGTTGGTCTTCAAATTGTGGGTGACAGGTTCGCTGACACTGACGTGCTGGCTGCCAGCGGCGCATTCGAGCGCGTCCATCCCTGGCACGATACCTACCCACCTCGCTGACCTGTCTCTGTCCGAGGTGGAGCACCCGACGAACTGTATCGGTTCGCTCTGGGTCGTGGAGAGTTGTCTGTTACCGACGGAGAACACAGACATGGGTCCAACTTTGATCTCTGTCGGTGAGTCCGCTCTCTGGCGCACGTAGCTACTGGGCAGACAAACGCTGCGTCGATAGTATTGAGCCGTGCGTCATAGAAGTTTGAACCGCTCTGGCGACACTCGCCTGAGCCTGCGCACAACTTCAGAGAGTGTATCCAGCGTCGAGAGTCCATCTGCTCCATTTTTTCGGAACCAGTGAGGCTTACTTGTGTCCTTCACTCAGTAGGACGATATCTACCGGACCACTAGGAGTTAACATTTAGCACGGCGTATGTGGAAGTAGCCATGTCCGAGCAAGAGTTGGAGGACTTTCTGATCCTCCGTGACCTTGATGCTCCGATTACCGAGGAGGACTTAGAGGCGGCTGGCGAACAGTCCGGTGAAGCGCTTCAGGAACTCCGAGACGAAGGCGTTGGCATCCGGTGGGTCAAATCTGAAGTGCTCACGAACGAAGACGACAAAATAACCGGCACATTCTGTCATTATCAGGCCGAGAGCGAAACTGCAATCGAAGAACACGCCGAGCGCGCTGGCCTTCCAGCCACCCGCATCAACCGCCGGGGCCAACCGCTCGACGGCGAATAAGCTGGACGACCCCACGCGTTTCGCTCGGTGATTCACCCGAGTGAGGGCAGTAGTTGTCGCCTTTCAGCGGTCTCTCCATGGCGGTCAACTAACGACGGTTGGAGTAACTAGGGAGACGCTGGACAGAGTAATTACCGCAAGCCCGTCCGAACTTCACCGAGGCCGAGCGTCAGGCGAGCGACGCTTTGCAGAACAGCCCGACCAATTAGTCAATCGTATCCGTTTCTGTTGGGAGGCAACTTCCGAGCATGACCCCGAGCCCTGATTCCCGGAAGTGGCAGATGCACACCCTGTATCTTGCACGGCACTCGACCCTCATCTAAGACTGATGCGAATCTCAATAGTCAATAAGCATCGATACTGAGTGAGTCACGACTTGTCCGATAGGACGTACATCGCCCAGTACAGGCTAAAGAGTGGCCGAAATGTACGTTTTATCAGGAAACCGTCAGAATTGCCGTGCAAGATAGAGAGGGTGTATGCAGTAACCGGAGTTGGTTCGTCAGATGAGTCGAACCGGCCGTCCGAGACGGCTCAGGGCGGAAGCGTTAGGCAGTACCTCTCTGCTGCGAGGTCAATCGATTCTTATACCGCTTGAGAGCCCTCAGCGGGCGCGTATATCACCGTGACGATGAACTCGTCGTCGAAGTCGGTAAATTGGTGGTCTGTCCCAGACCCGAGATGGATAACATCACCCGAGGCAACCTCTACTGACTCGTCTTCGGTCACGAGTGTCGCTTCGCCCGTGTTAATGAGGTAAATTTCTTCTTCAGCGTGAGCGTGCATCGGATCCTCGTCACCCGGCTCGAACTGCATCACTTGGAGACTGAACGAGACCTCACGCATCAGTTCGGTTTCCATCTCTCCGTCCTCAACCAACTGGTCCGCTACGTCAGCCACGTTAATTTGATTCACACCCTTTCTATCGTTTCATTGCATATACATTTTTGCCACTAGCAAAAAAGGGGAAGGCTGAGAGACAACTGTGTCGCCAGAGTAGTAGTATACTTGATGGCTGCTCTGCTCGGTCTGCTGGGATGCTACCGTGCAAGACTTGCGCCCTGTATTCAGCAGGACGCTGAGAACATATCACCGGTTGAGGGTTTCAGCAGAGCCGTACGTTTTTTTGTGTAAGTCATCAACTGTGAGTATGGTCGACCGAAAGCAGGTCTGTGTCCTCATCCCGACGTACAACGAGGCCACAGCAGTTGGTGACGTGATCGAGCGGTTCAGAGCGGTCGGCTACGAGAATATTCTCGTCATCGACGGCGGATCGACAGACGGGACACAGGAAGTCGCCACCGACGCCGGCGCACGCGTTGTCCAGCAGAGCGGCGACGGAAAGGGACAGGCCGTCCGGGAGGGGGTCGGACTGGTCGAGGCACCGTACGTGCTCATGATCGACGGTGACGCGACATACCGCCCAGAGCAGGCCGACCGACTGGTCGAACCACTCTTCGATGGGGTGGCTGACCACGTTATCGGCGACCGCTTCGCCGACATGCAACCAGGCGCTATGAGCCGGTTGAATCAGGGTGGCAACCGCATCATCAACCGCGTGTTCGGCGTCGTCCACGGTCGGGACCTGCAGGACATTCTCAGTGGCTACCGCGCGTTCACCACCGACTCCTTCGAGCGACTGTCGCTGTCGGCCGACGGCTTCGGTATCGAAACCGAACTCGCCGTCGAGTGTGTTCGCCACGACATCGTCACGACAGTTATCCCGGTCACCTACGAGCCACGTCCTGAAGGGTCAGAGACGAATCTCCGGCCGTTCCGCGACGGCGGCAACATCCTGATAACGCTGTACCGACTGGCGAAAAAGAACAATCCGATCTTCTACTTCGGCAGTGTTGGCTTCCTCAGCGGCCTCGTGGGGTTCGTCCTCGCAGGCTTCGTCGCGTTCTCCTGGGTTGTGTATGGCATCTCCCGAGAGGTGATTGCGCTGGCCAGCGGCGTTGCTATCCTCTTTGGCCTGCAACTGGTCATGTTCGGCGTGCTGTCTGACCTGATCGTCACGGCAAATCGCCAGCAGCGCCAGCAGTTCCAGCGCATCGAGCGCAGAATTGAGGAGTTGAATAGCGATGAGTCCGACCCAGAGCCGGACGGTCCGGCAGGCGCTGTCGACGCCGAGGAGACCGTGCCGGTTGCAGAGGAGTCGGAGTAGCTACAACGGGAGCAACGCGCGAAGCCGGTCGATAAGTCCAGACGAGCGTCGTTGCTCGAAGACTGGGTGCATGGCGTTGAGCAGTTCCTGTCGAGACGCAAAGTGGTCCGTCTCGCAGGCCTCAATCGCATCGTCAAGCCGCATCTTCTTGCCCGACGGGTCGACGGCGAGTTCCACGTCGCCGTGGGCTGCTTTCAGTTCCGATACCGATACCGGGAACGAGACGTCGCGCTCGTCGACACGCGCCTCCAGCGCGACGATTCCGAACTCGACGGTCTCCGGTTCGTCGTCCAGATCGTTCGATGGTGGCCGTGCTGCCATTTGTCTGAGTGCTAGCTATCGAACAGAATAAACCTGGGGGAATTGCCCCTTACTCCGGACTCTCGTAGTCCGGGTTGGTCATCTGTGCGGACATCGGTGCCGGGTCACCCTCGGTGAGATTGTACTCCGAGAAGTCCGTAATGCCGGCCTCCCAGAGCAGTTCTTCGTCGTAGACGGCGTTGCCGGTGAACTCGGCAGGGTCGCGGTTCAGGATTTCGAGCACTGTGTCGGAGACAATCTGTGGCGTTCGCCAGTCGTCTTCGGTCCCCATTCCGAAGTACCGAGTCGCGCGCGTATCGATCGCCGTTGCGGGCCAGAAGGCGTTACAGCCGATGTCGAAGTTGCTCAACTCGCCAGCAAGCGAGAGCGTCATGAAGGTCATGCCGAGTTTCGACCACGTGTAGGGCCCACTGCCCGGTGCGCGGTCGGTCTTGATCGGCGGCGCATTCGTCAGCACCCACGTGTCCTTGTCCTCGATGCTCTTGAGATGGTCGACGAAGTAGTGGCAGGTGAGATAGGTGCCACGGACGTTGACGTCGTTCAGCAGGTCGAAGCGGTTCGGCGGCAGGTCTTCGATCTTTTCTGGCTGAATCGCGCTGGCGTTGTTGATGACGATGTTGATCTCGCCGAAGTGGTCGATAGCCTCTTCGACGGCGGACTCGACGTTTTCCTCTTCGCGGACATTGAGTTTGATTGGCAGGGCCTCGACGCCGTGTTCTTCGGCTTCCCGAGCGGTCTGCTCGATTGAGCCTTCGAGGTTTTTCTCCTCTTTGTAGTCGTCGTTCTCGCTGGTTTTCCCGGTCGAGACGATGTTACATCCCTGCTCGGCGAGGTCCAGTGCGATGGACTTGCCGATGCCGCGGGTCGTGCCTGTGATGAAAGCTGTGCTGTCTGAAAGATCTGGCTTGTCGATACCCATCTCCCGCTGGTTCGACGGCCGCCCTAATAAGACTGCCCGTATTCGTGACCGAAGCCCCTATGATTGGGCTAGCCTTACGGCCAGCCGTGACAGCGGAGTACGAGGCAGTCGTCTACGACCTTGACGGAACGCTCGCCCGACTTGTCGTCGACTGGGGACAGGTCCGTGACGACGTGGCCTCGAAACTACGTGCTCGTGAGGTGGCTGTCGCGGAGATGGACCTCTGGGAACTGTTCGAGCACGCCCACGGTGGCCCTCTCCAGCGCACTGTCGAAGACGCGATTCAGGAACACGAACGCGAGGGGGCGCGCCGCTCTGAACGACTGGCCCTCGCCGACGAACTCCCACTGGATGTCCCTGTCGGAGTCTGTTCGCTCAACTGCGAGGCTGCCTGTCGAATCGCACTCGAGATGCACGGACTCGATAGCCATGTTCAGGCTATCGTCGGACGCGATACCATCGACTCCTACAAGCCGAATCCAGAGCCACTCCTACATACAATCGAGTTACTCGATGGCTCGCCAACCTCGACACTGTTTATCGGTGATTCTGAAACTGACGAGATTGCCGCTGACCGCGCCGGTGTCGACTTCCAGTACGTCTCCGACCGACTCTGACTACAGGGCTCGCTGTGCGCTCCAGTAGACTGCGATTGCCGGACCGAACACCCACAGCAACACGAATCCAATCGTCTCCGACGAGGGTGCGGAACTCACCACGGCACTGTAGTAGAACAGCCCAGCCGTCGACACTGTCCCGGCGATTGCCGCAAGATAATCTGGGTCCCGCCAAGTTGTCGGAAAGCCACGCTCGGTCATACGGCTGACTGGTAGTGACAGCAAAGTAGTATTTTTGGTCTCACTTGTCGCTGGCGTCGAACTCGTGGCCACACTCTGGGCAGCAGACGTCGTCGTGTCTCAGTTCGACGCTGTGCTGGCGCACGTCCCGCATCACCTCGGTAATCCTGTCCTCGGCTTCGAGTTCCTCCTCGACAGAGAGATTGACGCCTTCGACTTCCAGCAGGAACTTCGCTACCTCGGTGGCCTCGTACATCACGTCGTCCAGTTCTTCTGCGGTGAAAAATTCAGACATCGCGCCGTAGAGGAAGGTTGCGCCAGATTTGCGGACCTTCTCCTCGAAAGAGTGCCGGGCCTGATTGACGGCCTGTGGGCTGTACGTGTCGGTCATAAACGGGATGAGACGCGGGAGATTTTCGCCGATTTTGGTCATCTCGACACCAGTCTCGGTCCGGAAGTCTGCACAGAGCCGGGCAATCGCCCACTCGCGGGCCGTAATGTAGGTGCGCTCGCGGAGAAACTCGTTCGCCCGGTCGTAGGTGCTTCCGTCGATTTTCGAGAACTTGGTGTAGGCCTGCACATCCTCGGGGACGTCCGGCTCCGGGGTAGTCTCCGACTCTGTCGATTCCTCGTCGCTGACGAACTCCTCGGCGTCTGGTGTCGGGCTTTCGGGACTCTTGCTCGAGTCGGCCTCCTCGCCCTCGGCGTTTGCGTCGGCGTCGTCGCCTGCGTTCGTTGGCATACCCGAGGCTGGGTCGCCGTGGTAAAAAACGTACGTGCTCTGTGCAGAGGCGTCGCTGTGCTTTTATATACGGCGGCCGACGATTCAGGTATGCGTATCCTCGTCGGGATCAAAGATACCACCCACGGCATCAAGGCGCTAGAATCGACAGTCGAACGCGCCAAGCAGACCGGCGACGAACTGACCGTCGCCATCTATGCGGCCGACGGCTCACTCGACGAGACAGTGTCAGCCGTCCGCGACCGCATTGAGACACTCGGCGTCGACTGTACAATCGAGCGTATCGAATCGGACCCCGGAAGTCGATTGGTCGAACTCGCCGAGCGCGAAGAGCTCGACCAGATTGTTCTCTCAGGCGGGCACCGAAGTCCACTGGGGAAGATCAAACTCGACGACGTTCACGAATTCGTACTCATGAACTCCCGAACGACGGTGAAACTCATCAGATGAGCGTGGAATACCCAAACGAACCTGTTGACGGCTTCCCGGTCCCGCCCCGCACGATTACCGACAAAGAGGGCCGCGAAATCGAACTCAGGCAGGCCGATGGCGATACTGAGGCGCTCGTCGAGATGTATCTCAATTTCGACTCCGAGGACCGGGCACAGGGGATTCCCCCGGCAAGAGAGCCAGACATCCGGGACTGGCTTGACGCCGTCATGACCGCGGAAGAACTGAACGTCATCGCCTGGCACGAAGACAGCGCTGTCGGCCACGTAATGCTCGTCGGTGACGACGAGGGTGCCTACGAACTCGCGATTTTCGTTCTCCAGCCCTACCAGGGTGCGTCGATCGGGACCGCACTGGTGGAGACGGCACTGGGCGGTGCCGCCGAGGAAGGAATCGAGCGGGTCTGGCTCTCTGTCGAGCGCTGGAACAAACCGGCGGTCAACCTCTACGAAAAGATTGGCTTCGAGGCGTGGGACAACGAGCGCTTCGAGCGAATGATGTCGCTACGGTTGGCCTGATCAAACCGACAGAACTGGCTGTTCTGCGTATTCGAGCACGTGC
>JAQCNR010000444.1 GCA_028274925.1 Halovenus sp. | reverse complement strand
TGTACTCATCACTGGCCGGGGCTCGTACGATGTCCCGGACGAAACCGAAGACGGCGAGGAAGACGCCGAGAAAGACGACGACGAAGCGAGCTCCGGCAGTCCGAGGAAGAGCATCGACGAGTACGACTCGGACGACGACGCGGAGAGTCCGACCGGCGACGATGGAGAAGTCCAGTACGCCGGCACTGTTCTCGGGACCGGAGACGAGTTCACGCTCGACACGCCGAACGGCGAGCTGACGGTCACCGACGCCGGCGACTTCGATGTGAACCTCGGACAGCAGATCACCGTGCGTGGAACCGAGACCGACGACCAGACGATCGCAGCGACGGACATCTTCTGAAGCCGGCGGGCCTACCGTTCAGCATCGCGGAGTGACTCCGTTCCCTCTCGATACCAGTTATGAGTTCGACAAGCCAGAGTGACGAGTGTAGCCGTAGTTCGAAGTTGAATCGGGTTCGGGAGTGTGTTTCTGCCGCCCGTCAGTCCCGGTTTAGTGATCACGGGATTACGGAGGAGGGGGGCCGGCGCTTCGAGGACCCGCCCTTGATTGGGGAGTGCCATCTTAACTCTCTGGCGCTCTGTGAGGAACTGTTCGAGGCAGGCTTCGAGCCGATCCTGGTTTGGGGTGCGCTACACTTCGAGGACCCGAATGGCTGTTCTGACCTGGACCCTCCGCAGACCGTGGCGGATGCTGAAGCCAAGGGAGCTGTCCACTTCTGGGTAGAACTCGAGTGGGGCGAGGATACGCTGGTTGTCGACATCAGTTCTGAACTGCCTATTCAGTTCGGCGAGCCGTACATCGACTTCGAGCTTCCGTACTGCTACGTGCGGCCTGCCGATTGTCGGTTCGTCTACGAGCCGGGTCGAGGCATCACGACGAACCAGCTACGGAACGAGGAGGGCTATCAGTTCTTCATCGAGGAAGGACTCTTAGCTTCTGATCAGCCGAACGCCTGATTCGGGCGTTAGGGCCACTTGTGGCGGTGTATTCCCGCGTTGAGCGGCTCCCATCACGATCCGATTCCGCGAGTTCACTGATTGCTCTATACTGGCGCTGAGTGGGGCGTGAGGCGCGTTTCTCTGGCGAAATCCCGTTTTTCCGAACCTTCTTAAATGATACCGTCGCAAAATGGGATATGACGGAAACCACTGAGGAACCTAACGTCCCTAACGGTGCGAGCGGCGACCAGGAGGAGATGGAGGATCTCCGCGAGGAACTGGAGATCGTGCGTGAGCAGAAGGAGGAGATGGAGGAGAAGCTCCTCGACGCGAACGCGGAGAAGAACCGAGTCGAGCAGAAGCTGGACCGCGTCCAGCAGGAGAACGCGAAGCTCAAGCAGGGTCCGCTGTTCATCGCGACCGTCGAGGAGGTGACCTCCGACGGCGTCATCGTGCGGCAGCACGGCAACAACCAGGAGGCGCTGACCGAAATCACGGACGAACTCCGTGAGAAGCTCGAAGCCGGCGACCGCGTCACCATCAACAACCAGCTGGCGGTCGTCGACAAGATCGAGGCCGAGACCGACGCCCGCGCACAGGCGATGGAGGTCGACGCCTCGCCCGACGTCACCTACGAGGACATCGGCGGCGTCAACGAGCAGATGAAGGAAGTCCGGGAGACCATCGAGATGCCGCTCGAGAACCCCGAGCAGTTCGACGCGGTCGGCATCGACCCGCCGAGCGGCGTGCTCCTCCACGGGCCGCCCGGCACCGGGAAGACGATGCTCGCGAAGGCCGTCGCGAACCAGACGGACGCGAAGTTCATCAAGATGGCCGGCTCCGAACTCGTCCACAAGTTCATCGGCGAGGGCGCGAAGCTCGTCCGCGACATCTTCGAGGTGGCGCGTGAAGAGGAGCCCGCCGTCCTGTTCATCGACGAGATCGACGCGATCGCCGCCGAACGGACGGACTCGAAGACGTCGGGTGACGCCGAGGTCCAGCGCACGATGATGCAGCTCCTGAACGAGATGGACGGCTTCGAGGACCGAGGCGATGTCCGCATCATCGCGGCGACGAACCGCTTCGACATGCTCGACGACGCGATCCTGCGTCCGGGCCGGTTCGACCGCCTCATCGAAGTCCCGACGCCGGAGAAGGACGGCCGCGAGCAGATCTTCGAGATCCACACGCGCGACATGAACACGGAGGGTCTCGACTTCGGCGAACTCGCGTCGATGGCGGAAGGCGCGTCCGGTGCGGAAATCGAAGCGGTCTGCACCGAGGCTGGGATGTTCGCCCTCCGCAACGGCCGGGAAGTCGTCACGATGGAAGACTTCGCCGACGCCCACGCGAAAATCCAGGACGAAGACAGCAACGAAGAGGGAGCCCAGCAGAACGGCATCGACGACACCTCGCAGCCCAGCGCGTTCGCGTAACGGCTAACGTCCGGCCGCTACACGGCCTGCGGCTCTTCTTGTGGTATGGCCTTCAGTGGAGTTCTCCAGTAGCCCTCAAGTAGGTCACTGGGGGTGGCTGATTTTGGCCGAGTATTGCTTCAGAACTCACGAGAGAGGAGAGGGAGAGGTGGGACAGTCTTACTATGTCCCACGGCGGCGTCCCATCGGGAAACCACCTGCAGGAGGCCGGTCCAGACCAATATTTATGTGGAGGTGGCCATACCGCTTAGGTATGAGACGGCGAGCATTCCTCGCAGCAGCAGGTAGTACCGTCGCTGTCACAGCCGGCTGCCTGTCCAGTGGCAGTGAGTCGGTCGAGCTCAACCCGAAGGACCCAGATCCTTCGGCGAGTGAGGTCGGGCTCGCGCCGAATCCCGTCGATGTCCCAGACCGCGACGTTGACGCGAGTCGCTTCAAGGACTACCAGACCGAAGGGATGACGATCAAGCTGATTCCGCTCGACGTCGCCTACTACTGGTACAACACTCAGAAGGCGCGGTTCGTCGACACGCGCGTAGAAAGCCAGTACAAGGCAGTCCACGTCGAGGGAGCTGCTCACAGCCCTGCCCCCGAGGGCGGGTCTGACGACCCACTGGACGCCGTCAACAAGGAGGATCGGATCGTCGCCTACTGTACGTGCCCGCACCATCTCTCGGGCATCCGTACCGCGAACCTCCTCAATGAGGGGTATTCAGGTGTGTACGCGCTGGACCCCGGATTCGATCCGTGGGTCAACAACGGATACCAAGTCGCGGGGAGTGACGCGCAGAACCCGGACATGAGCGACTACCCGGACGACTACTCCAGAGTCGAGAACACCGATTAATCTATAACGAGTTGGGGAGATACGCATAGCAAGGTGAGACTGTGATTGAATCGCTAACCGGAGTTCTACCCGGAGCCGCCCCTGTCCCGAGAGTCTTTCTCCAGGCCGGCGGTTCCTCCCTTGTTGTTATCGTCACCGCCCTTGTCGGAGCGGTGGCTCTTCTGCTCAGGGCAGCATCAACACATTTCGACCCATCACAGGACGAGGAGGAGGAATCGACAGTTGAGGTCGCGACGAGTGATGGGCATGGTGGAGGTGGC
>JAQCNR010000437.1 GCA_028274925.1 Halovenus sp. | reverse complement strand
AGCCGTCGCGACGCCTCGGGAGCCACCCGCGGACCTCAGACGGGGTGTCGTAGCCACCGACAGGGAGCGCCGGGCCGTCGACCATCGGTGACTATAGTAACAATTGAAACGATTTACACACCGATCGCACTGCTGTCGTGCGATCGTGTGTGCATTGACTTTCAATGGCTACTATAGTCGCTCCGCTCGACTGTGCGTACACCCCGGCGGTTCGGGACAGGATATATTTGCAGGGTACGCCAACTCCACTGTAACTATTTACTACTCTTCCAGTACTGGTGTTTTTATTACTGTATAGACTGGGATGTTCGGTACGGATGCAACAGCCACCGGTATCAGCCACGGAGTTCGTGGCTGCGCTGCCCGATCCGAAGGAGTCAGACAATGTGGAGTACAATCCGTCGTTCGAGCAACTCCGCGAAAACTCACAGCATATGGAGACGACCACGGAGTTTGGCTCGCCATCGTACGTGAGCCACGAGCGCTCGCGGAACACCGAGAAAACTAAAAACATCGTCGACCACGAGTTTGACCACACGGATTACGAACTCGTCGGTGACGTGCTCTCAGCGCTCGAAAACAGGGAGCTTGTCTGTCTCGACCGGCGGATGGGACGCCACGCCGACAACAGCTACGTCTGCCGGTACTACGTCCCCACGGAGTACAGCCGGATCGCGCTGGGGTGGGCAAAGCTTTTCGAGCCAGCCGACGCCGACCGCGAACCGGATTTCCACACGGTCCAGCTTCCTGACTGGGACGAGGTTGCCGTCCGCGTGTTCCCGGACGCTGGATTCACCGCCGTCCTCGGCAGCGACTACACCGGCGAAGCCAAGAAATCGTTCCTCAGGCTGTTCATGTATTACGCGAAACGGCAGGGCGGACTTGGCCTCCACGCGGGGAGCAAACGGGTCGAACTGGAGACGGACGACGGCCTCGAAACCGTCGGACAGCTGTTTCTCGGTCTCTCGGGAACCGGCAAATCCACCGTAACCGCCCACGGATTGTGGCTCGACGAGCCCGAAGACGCGAGGATGCTCCAGGACGATGTCTGTGCACTGCTCCCTGACGGCACCGTGGCCGGTAGCGAAGGGCAGGGGCTGTTCGTCAAAACTCACGGACTCGACAGCGAGACCGAACCTGCGATGTACGACGCGGTGACTGCCGACTCGGCCGTGCTCGAAAACGTAGATGTGGCGGCAGACGGGACGGTCGATTTCGATAGCGACCGATACACCGCTAACGGGCGGGCCATCATCCAGCGCGAGGAGCTCTCCTCGGCCAGTGAGGAAATCGACCTGCCCGAGGTGGATCAGATATTCTTCATCACGCGTAACCCGGCGATGCCCCCGGTTGCGAAGCTCACGCCCGAAGAGGCTGCCGTGGCGTTCATGCTTGGTGAGTCAGTCCAGACGAGTGCCGGCGATCCGAATTCGGCCGGTGAATCGACCCGCGTCGTCGGAACGAATCCGTTCATCATCGGCTCGGAGGGCGGTGAGGGCAACCGGTTCCGCGACCTCATCAACAACCTCGACGTGGACTGTTTCGTGTTGAACACCGGCCGCGTCGGCCAGGTGGATATCGGCGTCGAAGAGACGGTGACGCTACTACGCAGTATCGCACGGGGTTCCGTAGACTGGGAGCGCGACGAGACGACGGGACTCACTGTACCGACTGCTGTTCCCGGGATGGACAGAGACGAGTTCGACGTGGCGAAGGCCCTCCCCGACGCCGAGTCAACGCTTGACGAACTTCGGAACGAACGCGAGCGGTATCTCGCTCAGTTCGACGACCTCGATTCGGCCATCAAGAACGCGCGATACTGAAACGCGGCGCTGTGTCCGAGCCACAAACAGCCGTTGACCGTTGTGCCACGCTGTTCGGAATTCGATGGAGGGTGATTTGCACTGCCAGGAGACGACACCTGAAAGAAAGCAACCTGTCCCTGCTGAAGGGGCATACCCCGCTCAGTGGTTCTCGCCTACGGAGCAGCGGCGACGTTCACTGGTGGGTAACCATGTGCATTTAATACACAGAGATTGCCTGTAGGCAGTGTAGTAGGAGATACAGGAGAACCGAACGACGCTCCATCCGAGAGGATTGATCACACCATTTGACCAATGAAACAGAGATAACAATGTCAGCCAACGAACCACAATTACTGGCGAATTGCTGGACCCACTCCGGAGATGTCGACCCGTCTCCCGGCGCACACGGGCATCGAGCGTGGAGCGCCTGGCGCATCGAGAGCCGGGCAGAGAACCTGTCAAAAGTTGGGTTCGACGCCATTGGACTGCATCACGAGGATCTCATCCACGTTCTGGATGTGGAGTTCGCCGACGAGGGCGACCGAGAGGCGGCCTTGGAGCGGTTGAATACCGTGTTCACAGACAATGGCATCGACACCGTCGAACTGGAGCTCCTGACCGAATGGGTGCATGAGGAGGGTGATCCACGAAGAGAACAAGAACAGGAGATCCGTGAACTACTGTTACTGGCCTCGGATATTCTCGACGCGAGGCATGTGAAAATCGGGAATTTCAGCGGGTACAATATCCCCACAGAACAGTTGAAAGGGGCGTTCGACGACATCGCCCGCGACTTCGAGGAGACGAACACAGCCGTTGGATTCGAACTCTCCCCGGCCGATCTCAACGTGGCAACCCTTGCGGACGCGCTCGCAATCGTCGAGAAAGCCGACAACGGAGGGCTGTTCCTGGACCTCTGGCACATGGTGAAGCTGGGCATCTCGTACGAGGATATCGGTTATCTGGACGCCGACGATATTACGGCAATCGAGTTCAGCGACGGGTACGTCGACACCGAGATGGGGTTTATCGAGGAGACAATTAACCTCCGGAAGATCCCCGGTGAGGGCGAGTTCGAGATCCAGGAGTTCATCGACGCGGTCAGGAGCACCGGCTTCGATGGTCCATGGGGGCTTGAGATACTCTCCGAGGAGTACCGTCGTCTCTCGATGACCGACGCGTACTCGCGGGCATACAAGGGTGGCGCTCAGTACCTCCGACATCTTTCCACGATGTAGCAGTAGGTGCTGACTCGACGGCGGTGTTCAGGTGAGCGTCGAACGTCGGGAGAGTTTCTTGGCGATATATGCCAGAAGTCGCCCGCCTCAGCGGGAGTGAGGACTGGGTTGATTTGGATTGTGTGGAGCCCGAGAAGACATCTGAGTGGGCGATATAGCTCAGTACTCAGGCCTCTGTGGCGTAACTATCAGTTTCCAACACTATATTTGTTTTTGAATGTTTAGGTTTTAGCCATCTCGAAAAGCCGTCCGTGGTTGGGTACAGAAAGCCGGTTGAGGCTGTCAATGACGACGGACCGAGTCCGATAGCCGCCGACGAAACGGTGTTTCGCAGCAACGGCCAACAGCTCTGGCTGTCTGCCGCCACGAATCGAAAGAGCAAGGAAATACTCCGTCTGCGGCAG
>JAQCNR010000434.1 GCA_028274925.1 Halovenus sp. | reverse complement strand
CTTGCTGACGGTTGGTATCGCCGGCCAGTACGTCGGCGGACGGCTGACTGACCGCGTCGAGGTGGACCGCTGGCTAGCAATTACCCTGGGGCTGCTCGCCGTTATCGCCGTCTTGTTTATTCCGGCGACGGAGACACTGCCGACGTTGCTTCTCGTGAGCGCTGCGCTGGGGTTCGTTCTGTTTGGAATCCAGCCGCTCAGTCAGGCAACCATTGCAAAGTACTCCCCGCCCGAACACCGGGGGCTCTCCTTCGGGTATACCTATCTCGCGATTTTCGGCATCGGCGCACTGGGGGCCTCTATCGTTGGCACAGCACTCACGTACGGCACCTCGTCCACTGTTTTCGTCCTGCTCGCTGGTTTCGAGATAGTTGCACTCGCCCTGGCACTGTCACTTCTGTATCGAAACTAACGCAGCGCTCAGCGGACATCTGCTTGCTCTGGCCCTCTATCGAGCCGATTCCCCCGCGTGTATGCACCGTGGAAAACCAACATATCGAAGCCGAGTGCTGCGAGCGAGAGGCCTCCCAGCGTGAGCATTGCCAACAGTACCGTCTCTCCTCCAACGAACCCCAGTGGAAGCGAGAGGCCCAGACAGACGTTGCCCAGTCCGCTCCACTGATACCACGCTAACGGCCCTGTTGGCAGTAGTTCGATTCCCGAGAGCAGATCAAATATCCCAGCGAGTCCCAGTGCAGCCAGTTGTATCGCAATCAGTGGCTTGGAGAGAATCTCGCTGCCGAGCGTTGCGGCTGACCCTGCGACGATGACCAGCAAGAATGCCCCAACTATTGCGCTGAGTTTTCGCTGCCTTCGGTGTCTCGCTGCCGACTGCCCCGGCTCCGAACCTGACGGTTCTGCCGAGGTTGACCTGTCAGCCATACACTATGGTCTGTGGCGATGGAATAAACTGATGACGAAGCGTTTCTGAGCGTGTAACGCTGCTCGCCGACCGGCGGAAGTGGCTTACAGCGCAGCAGGAGTAATTTTCCCGGCGACGTACACCAGCGTCGCGACGAGTAAGAGCAGACTCGCCGGAAGCAACCAGACGAAGGCAGTGAGGAGGATTCCACTGGCCTGAATCCCAACGACGAGCAACAAGACAGGCGCACAGCAGGTACTCCCCGCGAGCAATCCCGGCACAGAAGCGAGGATGCCTGCGCTCGCGCTCAGCCCACACGATTTCGGTTGCGTTACTGCGAGATACGAGACGGAGAGGTTCAGGCCGACGAGCGACGCAATTAGACCTCCAAGCAGCGTATTCAGTGGTGAGAGTTCCCAGACGACGACGCCGAGTTCGACGAGTGCGACGGGCTGAAACAGAAACGCACCGGGTGCGGGTCGAAATGCTCGGGCGAGCGGTCGGTCGGCAACGAATATCGAGTAGCCGACTCCGGACTGCACTAGCAGGTCGCCGAGTGCCCACAGAAAGACAGCCAAATACGTCAGCGTAACGGCGGTCAACACCGCCGCGGAGTCTCGCCGCCGGACGACGGTCCGACAGACAGCACCTGTCTTCACGAGACGGCCGCGAACGCTTCCCGCGGCCGCAGTGAGCCGGCTTTCCGTGAGTGTTGAGTCGGCCATCGTCAGACCACAACCGTCTCGGGGTAGAAACTGGCCCACGCGAACCACATCGCGTCGAAGGCGTTGACCACTTCGAGGGGCAGTTCGTCGGCAGCGTAGCGCTGGCCGTCTGGTCCCTCGTACTGGTTGTCGACTGTGCTGAAGGAGCGTTCGTCGGGGTTGCGGTAGACCCACGCCGAGTCCAGTTCCGGGTGGTATGCCCCGAGATACGAGACGTCGCCGACCCTCGTTTCGAGCAGCTTCTTCTCCCGGAGTCGTTGCTTTCGAAACGCCACTTTGCCGTCGCTGGTTCGCGCGCCGATGAACACCTCCTTGGGGTGAAACCGGTCGTCCTCGACCATCGGTTCAAACATAATCCGGTCGCGCTTGTAGTATCTCTCTGGTGGATTGTACGAGCCGTATGGGTCTCTTGCGTAATTTATCGGCTCGCCAGTGTCCTCAGTTAGGACCGTTGTCTCTGGATAGACGCTCCGCCAGCGGCCCCACGTTGTCCAGATGACCCGGAGTTCGACGAGGGTGCGCCCGAGCAGTTCCTCACTGTCGCCACGGATGAGCGAGCCAAGCACCTGCGACCACCACGATTCAGAGCCACGGTCGTACATGATCAGGTTGCTGTTGACGAGTTTTCCCGAGACACCGAAGGTATCGTTGCCACGGTCGAATCCCAGCGTCGTGCCGGTCAACGGACAGTACGTCACCGCGATGTTCTGCCCCGCGAGCGTGTCGTTGACGATTTCGTGATGCACGAGAATATACTGCGGATAGGCACGCGCCTCGCCGTCGACGACAACCCCAAACACTGGGTCGCCCGGTGCAAGGCGCTGGTCGCCACCACCAGCGCCCTCGAATGATGGGTCGTCAATTGACGGGATACCATCTTTTGGAACGCCTCCAGACACGGCATTGTCGGCGAAGGTATCGTACGACCGTGAGAGCTCGGAATCGTTGTAAAAGAATGGCTCCGACACGTCACTCGGGTCGGCAACGCCGACGGCGGGTGTTCCGCTCGGTTCTGGCCCGTTGGTGCCAGTAAGCGCACCGAGACAGCCAGCCAATCCAGCGATTCCAACACCGGCTGTTGCCGCGAGAAACTGTCGTCGGCTGGGCGTATTCATGTCAATACAAACGATTTCGCTATGAATAAAACGACTCCGGGCGTGCGCCGCCTGAGCACGAGCGGACAACTGCTACCGGTTCATATCAGTTCGACGAGTCGCGTTCTGAATCCTAGCTGTCTGTGTCTGGGCAAGGCTTGATTTTGTGGGACGCAGCTGTAGAACTCACACTGCGGTGAGTACGATCAGTGCCGCCAACCCGGCGACGATTGTTGCAAGAATGCTCTCTGTGTACCACGCGACTGCTGCTGCGACGAGTGCCGCGAGAATTCGCATATTGCCACTCAGCACGATTGCCCCCTCCGGCGCTACCACTGCCGGGACAACGAGCGCCGACAGCACCGCAGCAGGAACCATATCTAACGCGATTTCGACTCCCTC
>JAQCNR010000008.1 GCA_028274925.1 Halovenus sp. | reverse complement strand
CACACAGTTCGTGATTCGAATGTCCTGTCGAGCGATTCCAACCTTCCGAAGGCCGTCATCGAGCACGTCACCGCTGCGCCCGACGAACGGTTCGCCCTGTTCGTCTTCGTTTGCACCCGGTGCCTCGCCGACGAACAACAGGTCTGCGTCTGTCGGGCCGACGCCGTTGACGATTCGGCTTCTGGACTCGACGAGGGCGGGACAGCGCTCACAATTTGCGACGCCAGTTCCAGTCCAGCAGTCGCCGTCTTCGGTCATGTGTGAGCGAACGACCCGGCGAACAATAGAAGGCTCGCATCCTGTGTTGGACGGTCGGCGTGGCCATCGAACGGACTCCGCCGCCAGACTGGACATTTACCCAGGAAAGGAGGGGCCGAGACACAGATATTCGACCATTTGTCGACGAGTTCGGACAGGCGAGCAAATCTTGCTCGCAACAGTGTACTATACTATCTTGCCGACGGAGTGAGGGTATGCTCGACACAGCATTGCACATCGGTATCGAACATCCAGATTTCCTGTGGATTGCACTGCCAGCCTTCCTGACCTTCGTTTCGGGGCTAGTGCTCGGTGCACGCGCAGAACAGATTCGGGAGTGGACAGGGACTGACACCGCCGACACAGCCGAGTGACAATGGCGGCTAACAGAGGTGAGCGTCATGACTGATGACATCCCCGGCGAACTGCTCCTCGACGACGAACCGGTCGCGATCAACGAGGGTCGCGAGACTGCAACTGTAACCGTCGAGAACACCGGCGACCGGCCGGTCCAGGTTGGCTCGCACTTTCATTTCTTCGAGGTCAACCCGCAACTCTCGTTCGACCGCGAGGACGCCTACGGGATGCGACTCGATATCCCGGCCGGCACCGCTGTCCGGTTCGAACCCGGAATGGACAGAGAGGTTGACCTCGTCGCTGTCGGCGGCGACCGAGTGATGCACGGGATGGCAGGACTGGTCAACGGCGAACTCGACGACGAAGACGTCCGAGAGCGTGCGCTCGAACGAGCGGCCGAACAGGGCTTTGCGGGGGCCGAGCAATGAGCCGAGAGCTCTCCCGCCGAGAGTACACCGACCTGTTCGGCCCAACAGAAGGCGACCGACTTCGACTCGGCGACACCTCGCTGCTCGCCGAAATCGAGACTGACCACGGAACACCCGGCGACGAAGCCGTCTTCGGCGGCGGAAAAACGATGCGTGACGGGATGGGAATGCAGGCGACAACCCAGGCCGACGGCGCGCTGGACTGGGTCTACAGCAACGTCGTCGTCATCGATCCCGTTCTCGGGGTGCAGAAAGGCGACCTCGGCGTCCGCAACGGCGAAATTGTCGGCCTCGGGAAGGCCGGCAACCCCGACACGATGGACGGTGTCGACGACGACCTCGTCATCGGCCCGAGTACCGACGCGGTGCCGGCAGACGGGCTCATCGCCACGCCCGGCGCGTTCGACATTCACGTGCACTTCAACAGCCCACAGCTGTTCGAGCACGCCTTAGCCAGTGGAATCACGACGATGTTCGGCGGCGGCTACGGCGGCGGCGCAACCACCTGCACGCCCGGCCCGCGAAACATCGAGCGCTTCCTGCAGGCAGCAGACGAGTGGCCGATGAACGTCGGCTTCTACGCCAAGGGCAACAGCAGCAAGCCCGAACCACTGCACGAGCAGGTCGAAGCGGGCGCGGCCGGGCTCAAACTCCACGAGGACTGGGGCTCGACACCGGCAGCCATCGACAACTGCCTCTCGGTCGCCGAAGAGGAGGATATGCAGGTCTGCATCCACACGGACACACTCAACGAGTCCGGATTTGTCGAGAACACCTTCGACGCCATCGACGGGCGGGCCATCCACACCTTCCACATCGAGGGCGCAGGCGGTGGTCACGCGCCGGACGTGCTCGAACTCATCGGCGACGAGCATATGTTGCCCTCGTCGACGAATCCCTCGATGCCCTACACCGAGAACACGTTCGACGAACACCTCGATATGGTGATGGTCTGTCACCACCTCAACCCTGACGTGCCCGAGGATGTGGCCTTCGCCGAATCCCGCATTCGAGCCGAAACCATCGCCGCAGAGGACGTGCTCCACGATATGGGCGCAATCAGTATGATGACCTCCGACTCGCAGGCGATGGGCCGGATGGCCGAGGTCATCTGTCGAACCTGGCAGACTGCAGATAAGATGAAAGGGCAGCGCGGGCAGTTGCCCGAAGACGAAGACACCGAGGCCGACAACCACCGGATTCAGCGCTACGTTGC
This sequence comes from Halovenus sp., assembly GCA_028274925.1. Classification (GTDB taxonomy): domain Archaea; phylum Halobacteriota; class Halobacteria; order Halobacteriales; family Haloarculaceae; genus Halovenus. Next base: position 2,021 of record JAQCNR010000008.1, on the reverse strand, counting down.
CAAATACACGCTCAACCCCGCGAAAGTCGCGGGCATCGACGAGTACATCGGCTCGCTGGAACCGGGCAAGATGGCCGACCTAGTACTATGGGAGCCAGAATTTTTCGGCATCAAGCCGAAGTACGTCATCAAGAGTGGCTTCCCGGTCCACAGCCAGATGGGCGAAGCCAACGGCTCACTGATGACCTGCGAACCCGTCATGCAACGGGAGCGTGCCGGTTCGATGGGCTCTGCGAAAAACGAACTCTCGGTGACTTTCGTCAGCGAGAGTGCCTACGAGAACAACGTCGGCGAGGCCTATGGCCTCGACTCGAAGGTGCGGCCGGTCCGTGGCACCCGCGACGTCCGCAAAGCCGACATGCTGCACAACGACTACTGCCCCGACGATATCGAAGTCGACGCACAGACCTTCGAGGTCGAAGTCGACGGCGAACACGTCACCTGCGAGCCAGCGGAGGAACTGTCGCTCGCACAACGATACATGCTCTAACAATGGGAATGAACCTCACACCGAAAGAACGCGAACGGTTGACCGTCTTCATGGCAGCAGAGTTAGCCCGGCGCCGGAAAGACCGCGGCGTGGCGCTCAACCACCCCGAAACGGTGGCGTACATCTCTGACTGGGCGTGCGAGCGCGCACGCGAGGGGATGTCCGTCGCGGAGATTCGACAGGAAGCGACGACGTTGCTGAGCCGCGAGGATGTGATGGACGGCGTCCCAGAGATGATCGACATGGTTCAGGTCGAACCAACATTCCCCGACGGGACGAAACTCGTGACAATTCACGACCCGATTCGGGCCGACTCGGCCGAGCAGGTGGACGATGAGTAACGTCGCCACCGTCGGACTCGGGGGGCCCGTCGGGTCGGGCAAGACCACGCTCGTCCGGAAACTCGTCCCCGAACTCGTCGAGTCGGGCTACGAGGTTGGCGTCATCGCCAACGACATCATGACACAGGAGGACGCCGACCACCTCCGGGAGTCCTTCGCCGACACGCTCGACCCTGACCTCGTCCGTGGGGTCGAAACTGGGGCCTGTCCGCACACTGGCATCCGCGAGGACCCCTCGATGAATCTCGCGGAAATCGACGAGATGACAGAGGCCCACCCGGAACTCGACGTGGTGTTGCTCGAAAGCGGGGGCGACAACCTCGCCGCGACGTTCAACCCCGAACTGGCCGATTACTTTGCCTTCGTCATCAGCGTCGCGGAGGGTGACGACATCCCGCGCAAGCGCGGGCCAGGAGTAACTCAGGCTGACCTGCTCGTCATCAACAAGACCGACCTCGCGCCACACGTCGACGCCGACCTCGACGTGATGGAGCGCGACGCCGCGGAAGTGCGGGGCGAGGACCCCACCTGCTTCACTGACTGCAAGGCCGGCGACGGGGTCGAAGCCGTCGCCGAGCACATCGAGGAGAGTGTGCTGTTCGCCGCACAGTCGCCATGAGCGTCCCGCCGGCCTTCGCCGAGTACGGTGAGCAGGAACTCGCACAAGCACCCGCGTTCGGCCACGGGAAAGACGGCCGCTTCGAGGCGACGCTGGCCCGCGAACCCGGCAGCGAGACACGCCTCCTCGAAGAGTTGGCGCGAGTCCCGTATCACCTGACTGGCACACTGGACACCGACCCCGCGCCGGGGCTGACGACACTGTGTCTGCAGGAACCGACCGGCGGCGTCGCGCAGGGTGACCGCCACTCGATGGACGTCCACGCCCGCGAGCACGCACGCGGACACATCACGACCCAAAGTGCAACGAAAGTCCACAGCATGGACGCCAACTACGCGCACCTCTCGGCGTCACTGAGCGCCGAGGCCAACGCCCACCTGGAGTACATGCCGGGCGCAACCATCCTCAACGAATCGGCCCGCTGTCTCCAGACCATCAGCGTCGATGTCGACCCGGAGGGCGTCGTGCTCCTGACGGACGTGCTCGCGCCGGACGGACTGAGCGACCACGAGCCGTTCGATTTCGACCACTACTCGAGTCGCGTCGAAGCACGCTGTGACGGCGAGTTGAT
>JAQCNR010000431.1 GCA_028274925.1 Halovenus sp. | reverse complement strand
GTCGAGCAGTTCCGTGGTGTACGCCTCTAAGTCCAGCGTGCGCTGCTGGCAGTGGCTGTGATACGCCAGCGAAACGTCCTCAGTTGTGGATAGTGCGTCGATATCGTGCCCGTTCTCCAGCAGACCGTAGACGAACTCACAGATTTCGTACGTGTTGTCGGCGAGTCGCTGTGCAGACTGCTCGGGGAGCAGTTTCTCGTAATCGTTGCGGAACATCGCCGCGTCGCTCGGTTCGATGACCACAACATCTCGCCCTTGGTCGATGTGCGTGACCAGCGAGCTGTGGACAGATTCGGCCTGCCCACGGGCGGTTTCGATCATCCCCTGTGAGAGCGGCGCGCGGCCACTCTCGGCGACCGCTGGGATGTGGACGCGCACGTCGAGTGCTTCCAGCGCACGGACGGCGGCCTTCCCGCGGTCAGGGTCGAAGTACTCGGTGTACAGATCGGGATACAGTACGACATCGCGCTCGGGATTCTCGACATTCGGGCCGCGCTCGCCGTACCACTCCCGCAGCGTTTCTCCTGCGAGCGCGGGCAACTCTCTGTCTTGGTCGACGCCGAATACTGACGATAGCACGCGCTTGCCCAGTCCAGACCCAGTAACAGCGTTGGCGAGTCGCGGTGCTTTACTCCCGACTTTTGCGAGTGTCTCGACGTTGCCGAACAACCGTTTTTGTCGGTCGAGACTGCCCGGTTCCTCGTCTGGTTGCAGTCCTTCGACGAGATAGTCGAGGGCTTCGGGGTCGACGTCGCGGTTCAGTCGGTCGCGGACGACGGTGTTAATCCAGGAAATGTCGATGTCGACGGGACACTTCGGCTCACAGCGCGTACAGCCCGTACAGAGGTCGTTCATATCGCTGGCGCTGTCGAGTCCGTGGACGCCGGCTTCCCAGCCAGTGCCGATGCCGCCGGTGTAGGTTTCGCCGCCGAAGCCGTGGCCGCCGACCTCCTGGAAGTTCGAGCAGGCGTTCGAGCAGGCACCGCAGCGAATGCAGTACAGCGTTTCCTTGAGTTGTTCGTCCTCGCGCATCCCCATCCGACCGTTATCCAGCAGAATCAGGTGGAAGTCCCGCTCGTCGCTGTCCCGGAACTCGTCGGCCTCGAAGTCCGGAATCGGGCTGTCGACCGGCGGCGTCAACAGCGAGACGTAGGAGGTGATATCCTGTCCTGTCCCCGTCCGGGCTATCAGTTCGGTAAAGGGCTGGAAGTCCACGAGCGAGGGAACAAGTTTCTCGACGCCCGCGACGGCGATGTGGGTATCCGGCGTCACCGCCGTCTTGCGGGCGTTGCCCTCGTTCGTGACGAGCATCATCGTCCCCGTCTCCGCGGCGATGAAGTTCGCACCCGTCATTCCAACGTCGGCCGCTCGAATCTTCTCGCCGACCTTCTCGCGGGCGAACTCCGTCAACTCCTGTGGATTCTCGGTCAGCGCGTCTTCGCCGGAGAGGTCGAACTCACGGTTGAACAGCGCGGCAATCTCCTCGGGAGATTTGTGCATCGCCGGGCCGATGAGATGCGAGGGTGACTCCTTGGCGAGTTGGATGACGTACTCCCCGAGGTCAGTCTCGATAACGTCGTAGCCCTCTGCTTCGAGGTGTTCGTTGACATCGATTTCCTCGGTGGTCATCGACTTGCTCTTGGCGAGCGTTTCGGCGTCGCGTTCGGCCATGATCCCCTCGACAATCTCGTTCGCGTCCTCGGCAGTCTGGGCGATGTGGACCTCGCCGCCGTTTTCCTCGACTGCCTGCTCGACTTCGCTGATTAGTTCCGGCAGGTTCTCGATGGCGTCTTCTTTGATTTCTCGGGCCGCACCCCGTAGCTGTTCGTAGCTGTCGAACTGTTCGAGGGCGTAATCGGAGAGCTGATTGACGGTTCGCGTGTTCTTGGCGATAGCCTCGCCTTCGGTCTCCATGAGCCGACGGAAGGCGGTGGCCGTTCGCTCGCGTTCGGCGTGTTTGCTCATCGGTCCTCCAGCACGATGATGTGGACCTCATGCGGTCCGTGCACGCCCTGAATCAGCGTTCCCATATCTGCGGTCGCGCTTGGCCCTGTTGCGAGCACCTGCGTGTCTGTTCCTTCTGCGAAGTCTTCGCTCAGGCGCTCGTAGGCGGCTTTCATATCTGGCTCGATTGCGCTCTCCGCCAGGACAGCGGCGTGGGTTGGCGTGTAGAGGCTGACGAGTTCGGTGCCCGCGTCGTCGCTCGGCAGTGTAACCGTCCCGTACTCACCGATGCCGACCCGTGCTGGCGTGACGCCAGTTGCAGCCCACTGCAGTTCAGATGGCGTGAACTCGGTTTCGACGGCTGTCTCCGACAGCGACACCCCCTCGAACGGTAGCGGCGTCCCGACCGCTGGCGTCTCGATTGCCGACTCCAGTGTGTCGGCAAACTCCTCGGCCGTCGTCTCGTGGACGGTGGCCGCCCCCGCGGCTGATTCCGTGAATGTGGAACTCATGTTCCTTGCTAATCACCGCCAGACCCCTAACTGTTTCCCGGAGTTACTCCTCGCTTTGCTCGCGGGCGACGGTCACGGGAACCGGCGAGCGCCGGACAACTGTCTCGGCGACACTCCCCAGCAAAATGCGCGAGACGCCCTGTCGGCCGTGGCTCCCCATTACGATGTGGTCGATGTCCTCGTTTTCTGCTATTTCGACAATTGTCGCTGCTGGCTTGCCCGTCTCGACGAGATGTTCGGTCTCCAGTCCGGCCTCTTCGGCCATCGCGTCGAGTGCTGCAAACTGCTCTTCTGCCCGGTTCCGCCGGGTTTCGTACCAGTCTTCGGGGATGTTCGGAACTGGCGTCTCGGCGCTGAAACTCGCGTCTGCCGGGTCGATGACGTGTAAGAGCACGATTGTTCCGCTATCGAAGAGGTCGACAGCGAGGTTGTATGCAGATTCGGCGTGGTCCGACCGGTCGACCGGCAGGAGAATCCGGGTTGCCATATCTGTCCGTGCGGACGAATTCAATTGAATATTGCGGCGATTCCCGGGAGACAAACAGTCCCGTTTCGACACACTAATACCCGAAACGTCGGTAGTATGATTGATGACAGACGTAGCTCGACTGCGTGACAGCACGCAGATTCTGCTACCGAGTGGCTCGCTGTCGGGCCTCCGGGGGGAACTGGAAGAGCGGTTCACCGTCACGGTGCGGACAGAAGAGGGGGAAGTCCGCATCATCGGGAGTCCCGTCGAAATCAAAAGCGTCAGCGACTACCTGGCGCGCAACGGGATTACAATCGCCTGAGCAGGTCACTGGGGGGTGACCAGCCGGGCAGAGTGACGGCTGCTGCTCAGCACAAAAAGGAATTCTTAAACCCACGCCGACAGAGCATCGTGTATGGCCGAAACTATCGAAGTCCTTGTCCCCGGGGGACAGGTCGACCCCGGACCGCCGCTCGGACCCGAACTTGGTCCGACACCCGTGGACGTGCAGGCAGTCGTACAGGAGATCAACGACCAGACTGAAGCCTTCGACGGCACCGAAGTGCCCGTCACCGTCGAGTACGAAGAGGACGGTTCCTTCGAGATTGAAGTCGGTGTTCCCCCGACGGCCGAACTCATCAAAGACGAGGCTGGCTTCGAGACTGGCAGCGGCGAACCTCAGGAGAACTTCGTCGCCGACCTCTCGGTCGACCAGATCAAACAGATTGCAGAGCAGAAACACCCTGACCTGCTTTCGTACGACCTGAAAAACGCCGCCAAAGAGGTCGTCGGAACCTGCGTCACGCTCGGTGTCACCATCGAGGGTAACGACCCACGCGAGTTCAAAGAACGCATCGACGAGGGCGAATACGACGATATGTTCGCCGACGAAGCAGCGGCATAATCGCTTCGAGCCACTCCCTCGCCGACTTTTCTGCTGACCACTCCACCAGCGACCGCGCTCTCGATCCGGTGTATTTTGACACCTGAGCCCGAACGGCAGCTAATGACCGAGTTTCTCTCTCACGAGCAACTGCTAGAAGCGGTCGCAGACGCGGAGTTCGACCGCCCACCGGCACTGATTGGGAACGCACACATCACCGGCCTCGGCGTTGCCCGCGCGCTGTCAGCCGACGGCGTTCCGGTCATCGCAATCGACCGCACCGGCGACGGGGCCGCGCCACCGTCGGAGGCCGTCGACTTCGCTGGCGCGGTTACCTACCCACTCGACGACCAGCAACAGTTTGCCGACGATGTGGAGGCCATCGCCGACGCAGCTGGCACCGACCTCGTGGCCTTTGGCTGTATGGACGAGTGGGTTCACGCCTTCGCAGACACCGACCCCGACGGCGTTCGACTGCCCTTCTCGGACCGGACGGTCATCGACGACGTGCTCGACAAATCCTCACTGTACCGCATCGCCGACGAGTTGGGCGTTCCGTATCCCAAAACTGTCCCCCTCGACGGCGACAGCGACGCCGCTGTCGAGCGCGCACTCTCGGAACTGGAGTTGCCGCTGGTTGTCAAGCCCGCCCTCAAACGCGAGTTCGAGGAAGCAATCGGCACGAACGTCATCGAAGTCGACACGGAAGAACAACTTCGTGATGTGCTCGCACGCTCGCGCGAAGCGGATATCGAGGTGATGGCCCAGCGCAAGGTCGAGGCCGTCCGCGGCGAGGACCATTCGCTTGCTTCCTACGTTGGCCCGGACGGCGACGTGCTCTCGATTGTTGGCAACGCCCGCGTTCGCAATCCGCTGGAGTTCGGTACCTCCTGTCTTGTGGAGCGCGCCGACAAGCCAGCAATCGAGGACCGAGCGCTGTCGGTCCTGCGCGAGACTGGCTACTACGGGATTAGTGAAGCTGAGTTCGTCTACTGCCCCGACCGTGAGGAGTATCTCCTGCTCGATATCAACACCCGGCCGTGGAAGTGGATTGGACTGCCCCTCGCGGCCGGTGCGAACCTCCCGCTGGCTGCCTACGCCAGCGTCACCGAGACGAGTTACCAGCCAGACGAATCCACGGACGCCCGGTGGGTCTACTTGCCCGACTATCTCGAACTGCTGGCGACAAATCAGGGCGTTCGCGACCGACTCGGGCCGACCGATTGGCAGGCACTGTTGAGCGGTGACTTCGAGGACGAGTCCAGCCTGACGACCGGTGTGTACCGGCCGTCTGACCCTGCCCCGGCGTATCAGGTGTTGCAGACGACACTCGGCGTGACGGAGTACTACTGCGCCTGCTGAGGCGGTAGTGTTTATTTTAGCAGAATCTGATGGTCTTTTGACCTGAAACAACCAGAAAGTCCCCTTTCAGCCCCACCCTGAGGCTTGTGACACAGGCACAGCGGGTGGGGCTGAAAGGGGCCGTTGGCTTGGCTGTCCCGGGCGACATAAGCACCGCAACGTAGTGAGGAGCGCAACGAGCCCCGGATAGCCAAGCCAACGGGGGCTTTCTGGCTCTTCGAGTCCATCCTCACCTAACTAAATACCACTGCCTAGGCTATCGCACCCTATTTGTCCGTGGCGTCCCGCGGTGGCGTATGAGCGACCGGTTGCACCTGAATCTCTTTACGATGAACGCCGTCGAACACGTCACCGTCGGCTCCTGGCGGTATCCGGGCGACCAATCGCACCGCTACCGCGACCGCGAATACTGGACAGAGGTCGCCCGGACGGCCGAACGCGGTGGCTTCGACGCAGTCTTTTTCGCCGACGTTCGCGGGATTTATGACGTCTACGACGATTCCCGTGAGCCAGCAATCGAGCGCGCCGTCCAGACGCCCTCGAACGACCCGGCCTATCTCGTCCCGGCGATGGCCGAGGTGACTGACGAACTCGGCTTCGCCATCACGAAATCGACCTCCTACAACCACCCGTACCAACTCGCTCGTGAGTTCTCGACACTGGACCACCTCACCGACGGCCGAATCGCGTTCAATATCGTCACCTCCTATCTCGAATCGGCCGCGGAAAATCTCGGCCTCGACGAACGAATCGACCACGACGAGCGCTACGACCGCGCCGACGAGTTCATGGAGGTCTGTTACGCGCTCTGGGAAGAGTCCTGGGAGGACGACGCCGTCGAGCGTGACCGCGAACGCGGGCGATTTTCCGACCCCGAGAAGGTCCACGAGATTACCCACGAAGGAGCGTATTTCGACGTGCCCGGTCCACACGGCTGTGAACCCTCGCCCCAGCGCACGCCCGTGCTGTATCAGGCTGGCTCCTCGGACCGTGGCCGGGAGTTTGCCGCCCGCCACGCTGAAGCCGTCTTCGTGAGCCAACCGACCGCCGAAGCCGTCGAATCCTACATCGACGACCTGCACTCACGTTTGCGTGACCACGGCCGCGACCCCGACAGCGTCGCCTTCTTCCCCGGACTGGTGCCAATTGTCGGCGAGACAGCCGAACTCGCGGAAGAAAAATACCAGAGCTATCTCGACGCCATCGACGTCGAAGGCGTGCTCTCGCTGTTGTCCGGGTTCGTCCACATGGACCTCTCCGAACTGGAGCCTGACCAGCAACTCGAACATATCGAGACCGAGGCGATTCAGGGCGTCATCAACGCATTCACGACCAACGATGACCGCGACTGGACAGTGCGCGAAGTCGCGGAGTTCGCCGGACTCGGCACTACCTCGCCAGTCGTCGTCGGCACGCCCGAGGAGGTTGCCGACGAGTTCGAGTACTGGTACCGCGATGTCGGCGTCGACGGCATCAACGTCAAGGAGGTCATCCGACCCGACACCCTCACTGACTTCGTCGGCCTCGTGGTGCCCGAACTCCGCGAGCGTGACGTCCTCGCCGACCCAGAGGGGGACACCCTCCGAGAGCGCACCACTGGCCACGGCACCCTTCCCGAGGGCCACCCGGGCCGGTGACCCTCCTATACTGACAGGTGGGTACCATTCACCGTACTTGGTGTAATCGGTGTCGTGAGGCGTCATGTCGTGCAAATTCGGAGAAAGAATCCCCGCCATCAAGAGCACCTTACCTACACAGCCCGTACCTGCTGGTATGGATTTTGAAGAAGTCGTTCAGACACGACGGTCCGTACACGAGTATAGCGACGAATCGATCGACGACGCGACACTAGAGCGAATCTTCGAGCTTGCGACGCTGGCCCCCTCGGGCTACAACCTCCAGCCGTGGGAGTTCCTCGCGCTGCGCGACGACGACCAGAAGGCTGCACTCCAAGCGGTCGCCAACGACCAGGAACACGTGACCGGCGCAGATACGACGGTTGTCGTGCTGGGCAACACCGACCCGATGGCCCACGCCAACAGCGTCTTCGACGACTGGCTCGCCAAAGACTACCTCCCGAGCGAGGACGTCAAGAACGCAGTTCTCGGTAACGTCGAGGCGATGGCCGAGATGCCCGAAGACGACCGCCGCGTCTGGAGCACTCGCTCGACAGCACTGGCCGCAATGTCAGTGATGTACGCTGCCTGGAACGAGGGCGTTGCCAGTTGCCCGATGGAAGGATTCGACGCCGACGGACTGGTCGAGGCCTTCGACATCCCGGACGGCTACGAACCTGTGATGCTCATCACGCTGGGCTACCCCGCCGACGAGACGGCCGACATCGAAAACGAGCGCAAGGAGCGCCGCCCGGTCGACGAAGTGCTCCACATCGACGAATTCAATCCGACCGACGACACGGTCGTCGCCGACGACTAAGACAGCAGTCGGTCGACGTGTGACCGAAAGCGGTCCGGAACCTGCTTTTCGAGCGCTTCGATTTCAGTCTCGCCGTCGACGTTGACGAGATACCCTCGACCAGGGACATCACCGTAGATGCCCTGAAAATCGTACACAAACCCGAACAGCGAAACGTCGGCTGGAATGTCGGTCTGGCTCTGCAGAAAGTCGATCTGTGCGTCGACGTTGTACTCGACAAGCTGGTTGACCAGCGACACCTCGCGGGCTGGGTCGACGCGGTCATCTGCGAGTCCACCCTCGATGACGGGTGCCAGCAGGCCGACCCACTTCCCGACGCCTGCTGGCGTCTCCGCGTCACGCTCCTGCAGCGCGTCCAGCGCGGCGCTGATCGCACCACACCCAGTGTGGCCGACAATCAGCATGACTTTGGTGCCGGTGTACTCGATTGGGTAGAGCACACTGCCGTCGACGACGCGCTCGCCGTCGTGGTAATCCCAGACCTGATTGCCAATCGTGCTCGGCGTAAACAGCCAGCCCGGTTCCTGCACGTCCCACATTGCCTCCTGAGAGACCCGCGAATCCGCACAACAGACCGACACCGCTGCTGGCTCCTGTCGCTCTTCGACAGCCTCGAAGAAACTGGCAGACAGCGAGTCTGCGTGCCGGGCGTTGCGTTCGAGCACGTCGGCCAGACTCGTCGTTGGCATACCTTCACACTATTTCGACGGGGCGTAAACGCTGTGGCTCGGCAGTCCCTCAGTCCCCGCGCATCGCTTGCCGGCGCTTGAGGACATACGCAAAGAAGATGAACGTGTTGATGAACCAGAACACGGAGCCGATGGTCCAGGCGATGTGTGGCGACCACTGGCTGTTGGCCTTGACGTGTTCGGCGTCACGGTAGACGAGGAAGGGGAATGCCACTGGCGAGATGAGTAGCAAGAGGCCGGTTACCGCCGTCGGCAGGATGTGAATACTCGTTACCAGTCCGAACAAGACGAGCGTCCAGAGTCCACCGACACCGAGCACGCCGTAGTAGTAATCCGGGCTCGTCTCCATCTCCTCGGTGGCGTCAGCTGACCGACTGCGTGTCTGTGACCGACTGGTCGACTCGGTGTTGAGTTTGCTGGCGCTGACGACCCGAGTCCCGTCTTCGTCGCGGATGACCGCGGTAGTCCCGTCGTTCATCACGACTTCCGGGCCGTCACTGCCCGCCTCACCGTCGGGAAGTGTCGGCACTTCGCCGCTGCCGGTGGCCGGGTGGGGTCGTGCCGACTCCGCCGCAACCTTCGGCACCCACTGTCCGTCGATGACGACCATGTCGATTTCTTCGCCGATGATGTCGGCAAAGCGGTCCGGAGCGATGCCGAGGTTGTTCAACAGCACAGCGAGGTCCGCGGATTCGTCGTAGGTCTCGGGCCAGCCGAGATACACCATCGTCTCGCGGTCAACGGTGATCCGAATCCGCAGTCCAACCGCGTTTTCGCCGTCGATTGCGACCGGATAGGCGTCGGGAACCTGGCTACTCGGCAGTTTCTGTGCCTCGGTCACCTGTCCAGTTGCCGTTGTCTCGTCGATATCGGCGTCTGCACCCGGGAGGTCCGACAGCGCGCTCTCGATGTCGAGGGCGTCACCAACCTCGCTGTCGTCAGCCGACGACTGCTCCGGTGAGCGTGAGGTTGTCTTCTCGCCATCACCGGTATCCATGTGTCTGCAGTGACGTGTCTCTCAAATAAATCTCTCGCTACACAACCCGCTCTGATACCGCCTCCGCGCGCCACGAGAAACCCGGTTTTCGTTACGGCTCGTGGCCCATCGTCACGTCACCGAGACCGCTATGACACTCCGCACAGCGGTAACTTCGCACTAATCCGTCCGCAAGTTCTTCGACCGCGTCGCCGCCACAATCGCAGTCGTTGACCTGCGATGGGGCCTGTGTTCGCTTCCACTCCATACCTCTACGGAGCCCCCGAGACACTAAACAGTGTTGTGGTATGAGTTGACAAGGCTTCCAATGGAAGTTCAGGCTGGTTGAAAATCGTTCAGCGATAATAATTACAGACTAGGATGGAAACCTTTTCACGCACACCCGGGGGAGTACAGCTAATGAGCTACTGGTCGTCGGCGCGGGGGCGTCGCTGGATACTCTGGGCGCTGCTGGCAGCCTCGTACTTGCTGGTCAACACCTACCGACTGTCGACGGCTGTCGTCGCCGAGGAGTTGATGACTGCCTTCGAGATTGCCGGCGCACAACTGGGGACGCTGCACGCGAGTTTCTTCTTCGTCTACGCGCTGATGCAGATTCCGACGGGCGTGCTCGTCGACTCGGTTGGGCCGCGACGAACGGCCGCAGTCGGCGGAATTGGAACGAACATCGGTGCGGTGGTGTTCGCGCTGGCTGGGAGCTATCCGGTCGCCTTTGCAGGCCGGTTTCTGATCGGACTCAGCGGCAGTGTCATCTTCGTCTCAATTTTGCGCTTCTGTGCGAGTTGGTACACCGCCGAGGAGTTCGGGACGATGAACGGCGTGAGTTTCGCCGTCGCAGGCGCTGGCGGAATTGTTGCGACGACGCCGTTCGCGCTACTTGTCGGTGCGGCCGGGTGGCGAACCTCCGTCCTCGTCCTCGCCGTGGCGGGCTTCGGGCTGGCAATCTCGGTCTACCTCTTCGTCCGGGATTCGCCCGAACGGGCAGGATTGGAGGCAATCGAGGGCGTGCCCGAACCACCTCGTCCCTCCGCGAGCGAGAGCTGGGACTTTCTGAAAGCCGTCGTTCGTGACCGGCTGACGTGGGTTGTCTTTGTCATTCTGTTCTGTACCGGCGGGGTGAACCTCACGCTGTTTGGGCTGTGGGGGATTCCCTACGTCCGGCAAGTCTACGGAACGAGTGTCACTGTCGCCTCGCTGTTCACGCTTCTCGGCGGCGTCGGCGCGGTACTCGGGCCGCCGTTTTTCGGCTGGCTCTCGGACCGAACTGGGCTGCGAACCGAGATCGTCGTCGTCGGTGGCGTCGTCTACACGGCTGTGCTCGCACTCATAGCCATCCTCGGTGACCCGCCGCTGCCGGTCATCGCTATTGCCTTTTTCCTGACCGGTGGGCTGCTCGGCTCTTTCGTCCTCACCTACCCGCTTATCAAGGAGCGCAACCCTGACCGCGCGAGCGGGATTGCCCTCGGGACAATCAACGGTGCGTCGTTCCTCGGCGCAGCGGTGTTCCCCTCTGCAATGGGACTCATTCTCGATTCGTACTGGACCGGCGAACTCGCCGGCGGTGCCCGCGTCTACACCACGACGGGCTATCGCGTCGCCTTTGGGCTGGCTGCTGGGGCGGCGGGACTCGCGCTGTGCTGTTCGCTCTGGCTGCACGTTGTTGACGACGGACAGGTTGCCTGAGCAATTCCAAACTATATTGCCGGGCCCGAGTGAATGGCGGGGTATGGCTGAGACACACCACGTCTACAAGCTGGCAGACCGTCCGCGAGGCACACCGACCGAAGACGCCTTCGAGTACGCCGAAGAAGCAATCCCAGAACCGGGGCCCGGCGAGGCGCTGGTCCGGACTATCTACATGTCCGTCGACCCCTACATGCGCGACCGGATGCGCGACACCGAATCCTACGCCGAACCGTGGGATGTCGGCGAACCGCTGCACTGCGGTGTTGTCGGTGAAGTCGTCGAGAGTAACGGCGCTGGCTTCGAGGCCGGCGATGTCGTTACCGGCGAACTCAACTGGGCAGAGTACGCCACCGCACCCGCGGCCGAACTCACTCAGGTTGACCCGAACCGCGGGCCGCTCTCCGCGTACCTCGGCGTGCTCGGCATGCCCGGCAATACCGCCTACTTCGGCGTCAACGAAGTTATCCAGCCACACGCCGGCGACACGTTCGTCGTCACCGGCGCGGCCGGCGCTGTTGGCTCCGTCGCAGGCCAAATTGCGAAGCTCAACGGCGCTCGTGTCGTTGGATTCGCTGGCTCGGATGAAAAGGTCGAGTTCCTCGAAGAGGACCTTGGCTTCGATGTTGGAATCAACTACAAGGAGGTCGACGACTACGGCGCAGCACTCCGAGAAGCCGCGCCCCACGGCGTCGATTCGTACTTCGACAACGTTGGCGGCCCGATTACTGACGCTGTGTTCAACCACCTCAATGTCGACGCCAGTGTTGGAATCTGCGGTCAGATTTCGCTGTACAACGCCACCGAACTGCCGACCGGTCCGCGGAAACTGATGAACCTCATCCAGACCCGCGCGACTGTCGAGGGCTTCCTCGTCAGTGACTTCAGCGAACGGTTCGACAAGTCCGCCAAACAACTCGGCCAGTGGGTTGCAGACGGCACAATCCAGTACCGAGAGACGGTCACTGAAGGCCTCGAAAACGCACCCGACGCCTTCCTCGGACTGTTCGAGGGCGACAACATCGGCAAGCAACTCGTTCAGGTCTCCGAGTACGAGGGGTAATCGCCAGCGTCCGGGCTCGGTTGCTCGGCTGGCGTCTGAGTCGATTCCGTCTGTTGCTCCGTAGCCGGTGGCTCGTCATCTGAACGGTCGGGTTTCGCTCGCCCGACAACTGTCCCGGCGACCAGTTTACTGGGCCGCTGCTTCTGTGCTGTGAACAGGACTGTGAGCAGCGTCAGCGGCGCAAGTCCGTAATCCAGCGGCCGGAGCAGGTACTTCACCGCCAGTGACCCGCCCTCTGGGACCGTTCCGTCGGGGGCGGCGACGCGGAGACTCGTCACCCGCTGTCCGAGCGTCTGGCCGAACACCACCGTCGACAGTGGATGGTACAGTGCCATCGAGTACGCTACCCCAGCTATCACCAGATTGTCTCCAATCGTCTCAGACTCGAGTGTCCCATCAAATCCGACACTGAGAAGCGCGAGTACCAGCGCGAACAGGACGGTACCGAACAGAAATGCGGGGACGATATCGACACAGGCGGCGACAATTCGCGAGCCAACACTGCGGCGGTCGCTGCCGGCGACGATGACCTGCCGGTCGAGGTCGGTGTCGAGACTCGGTGTGCGCGTCTCAGTCGCCTCCGACCCTGCGTCGTAGCCGACGAGCGTGCCAGCAGCGATATCACCCAGTCGACGCTGGCGTGTCGTCCCCGCGAGCAGGAAGAACCCGACGAGATAATCCAGCGGTCGGAGCAGCGTCCGGACGAGCACCTGCCACAGCGCCGGTCGGTAGCCGTCGCGGTCGGTCACGAACAGTCCGACCAGTCGTTTTGCGGGGGTCGTCGCCCAGATGGCCTCGAAGACGCCGTGGTACGCGAGCACGATGACGACGCCTGCGAGGAATTTCACACTCGGGGATTCGGGTGCGCCCACACTCCCCATCTGTCTCCAGAGTACGTCACTGACCGCGACCGCACAGAGGTAACTGATACAGAGGTCTACCACTCCGGCGGCGAGTCGTCGACTGCGCACTGACTGCGGGGGCGCTGGGCTGACGAGCCGTGTGTTGGGGTCTGGGCGAGCAGACGGGTTCGGCAACTCCAAATCTACGTCACCGCGCTCTCGCAGTTCGCCGAGGTCCACCGGTGCGAGCGTCTCGCCCTCGCTGCGGAACTTCGAGACGTGCGCCCGGTCAGCGTCCAGCCCGTACTCGCGGGCCTGTTCGACGAGGCCGAGGACGTGGGCGCGCCCACACACCAAGACGGCCTGCTCGTAGCCCTCGGTTGCGACCCGAGACTCAACTCGTGCAATCATCTGCTCGTTGCGGTACTCGTGGGCGCTGTTCAGTCGACCGAACAAGACGACAATCAACACGAGCACAAACACCCCCGCAACCAGTGTGAACTGCCAGAAGATGACCGCATACGCGCCGGTCCAGACGACTGCTGCGGCGAGCACACCGAGACGTCTCCCCACTCGCCGCAGGAGGGCCGGTCCAAACCCGGCGACGAGAAGCGCACCGACGACAACCCCAACCGAAATCGGCGCAAGCCAGACGAACAGCCCCAACCCGAGCCAGTTGCCAGCTATCGTGAGCGGCCCCCGGGGCAACTGGAGAAACGGCGTGTCGACAGCGTGGAGTGGAATATCCTCGTCCTCGCTGAGCCGTGCGGCTGCGAGATACTCGGCGGAGTACAGGTCACGGTTGAACAGGAGATAGAACGGGCCGTGGACGAGCGTGAGCAGCAGATACGAGAGCAATTCCAGCGGATACCGCAGGATATCCGAGGGGTCACCGACCCCCAGCCTCGTCCCTGTCGGATACTCGATAAATATTGCGTCACCGTCCTCACGAAACCTGTCGAATTCGGCAGTGACCTTCGCTGCGTCGTCAACGTGAATCGCGCCGAACACGCCCAGCGAAACCGACCGGTTCATGCACCGCAGTCATCATAGCAGCCAGAAATAATTTATTATCTGTCGTCCTCGTCCAGCACCCGACCCAACGCCTCGCGGTGGAACTGGATGGCTGCCTCGCGGTCGACGGGCGGATAGTTCGGATTCGTCACCTGTCCGCGGGAGTCGACGGCAGTGCTGGCAATGGCAGCGACCCTGTGTGCAGCCGTGGGTTCTGGCACGTCGCGAACCGACTCGTATCCGCGTCGGAAGGCGGCCCGGAGAACGTCGGCACGCTCGTGGGGCACGTACCAGTCTGCGATCAGGTACTCGGCTTTGGCGTAGGACAGCGCCGGGTCGGCGGCAAGCGGTCCCTCCCAGTCCAGTATTGCGGCTAGGTTGCCGTCCTCGGCCAGCGCATTACCCGGCCGGAAGTCCCACGGAAAGAGCCGCGGCGTCGGTCGGTCTGTCGGTGGATGGGCAACGACAGACCGGAGTTGTGGTTTGAGCCCGTCGAACTCCTTGGGTAGTCGGATAACGGCGGCCTCGCCGAGTCGGGTAACCCACTCCCGGGGGCCCCGGGTCGGACTGTCCGTCACGAGTTCGAGTCCCCCGGCAACCTGGCTCCTGTCGGCAACGACGTGCAATGCCCCATCGACGACGGAGAGTGCACCAGACTGCTCGAAGGCGAAGGCCTCGTGCAGTTGCGCCAGCGCGTTGCCGAACTGTTCGACCAGTGATTCCTGCTGTGCTGTGGAGTGGTCGACAAACTCGACGTGAAGGTCCTCGCCCGGGACATACGGCGTAACCAGCCAGCCGTTGTTGTCCGACAGCGGCCGGGCAACAGGGACCGTGGTCCGGTCGGCAATCTCGACGAGCAGTCGTGCTTCTGTCTGAATCGCCTCGGCGTCGGCCGAGCGCTGAACGACAACCGGGTCAGCGTCCGCGAAGCGAACGATCGTCGTTTCTTTGCGATTACCGCGGTCGAGCGTCGTCGCGTCCGTCACTGTCGCCCCCGGGCACACGTTGCCGAGAATGCTGTCGAGGGTCTGGTCACTCATTGGTCGAGAATAGCAGCGAGTTCGTCGAGCGAGTCGATAGTGCACTCGGGGCGGTACCTGCCAGCGTCCTCGTCGCCGCGAAGCCACGCGACCGGAAGGCCGGCGTTTTGCGCGCCAGCAACGTCGTAGGCCAGCGAATCCCCGACGTACAGCGTCTGGTCTGCGCCCACACCGAGTGTATCGAGGATTTGCTCGAAGGGGTCGACGTGGGGTTTCCGCCGGGGGAGGTCACCAGCGTAGACGATTGTTTCGACTGTTTCGTCGAGGCCAAGGGCCAGAATCTTTGGCTCCTGTCGGCTCCGAGGGCCGTTGGTGAGAATCCCAACCGCGCCGTTTGCCTGCGCTCGGTCGAGTGCCTGCGCTGCGCCCGGCAACAGTTCGACGTCGGTGTGGTTGATGACATCGCTGAGCGCGGCGGCGAGCGCGAGTGAGTCGACCTCCGAGCGGCCGTACTGCGCTGCAACGCGGGCGAACCCAGCACCGAGATAGCCGAGTCGGTCGTCGGGGTCCGGCGGGCCATCAAGCGCTGTCCAGAGGTCGTCAGGCTGGCCGAAGGGCTCGACGCCGACCTGCTCGAAGGCGTCTTCGTACAGTGCCGTCGTGTCGTGGGTGTTCCGACAGAGCGTATTGTCGAGGTCAAAGACGACGGCAGCAAGCCGTGACACGACCATAGCTTGGCCGGGACAGCAAAAGCAGTTGTGCCTGTCTCGCAGTCTGCGGTCGGCGTTCCGTCGATAGGTACATCACGCCAGCCCCGTAGCGTAGCACACGTGACACCGGCGCTCGACGTTGGCGCACTCGACCGGACGAGCGACCGCTACGAGCGATTCACTCGGCAAGCCCGCGAGCAACTGGAAACCGGCGACCAACTCCGGGCGGCCCGCGACCGCTGGCGACGGTATCTCACTGACAGCCACGGCGACCTGCCCGGCGACGGCGACGAGCACTTTCTCGACTCGCTGTACGTCGAGTACGTCGTTGCCGGACTCGTGGACAGCGTCGAACAGGCGTACGACGTGACCGTCACGAACCGTGACCCGCGAACGAACAGCGGCCGCAAGCCCGTCGCGCCCCGAGCGTGTCGACAACAGATTGCCAACGACGCCGGAATTGCCCTCCCTACCCTGTCCGCCGAGACACTCCAGGGCCTCGACGTTGGCGTGCTCAGGACGCTGTACGAACGAATCATCACCCGAGAGATGCGGCTGGCACTCGGGGAGTACTACACACCGCGTGGCCTCGCCGAACTCGCCGTGGAGTCGTTGCCCGCTGACGGGACAGAAGCGTCCTATCTCGACCCGGGTTGTGGCTCTGGCGTCTTCCTGTCAGTCTGTCTTGAACGGAAATGCAGGGCGCTGGACGACCGTTCACCAGCCAATATCGTCGAACACACGACTGAGTCGGTCTTTGGATTCGACACCAACCCTGTTGCTGTTCTGACCAGCAAGCTGAGTTATCTGCTCGCCCTCGGTGACTGCCTGCAGGCCGTCGACCAGATTGCACTGCCGGTGTTCTGTACCGACGCGCTTGGCCTCTCCCGCGCCGCGCCGCTCAGCTATCAGGACAAATCATTCCAGCCAACGGTAGACAATCTCGTTGGCAACCCACCGTGGCTTACGTGGGACCGACTGGACGAGGACCTCAAACACTCCCTCCGTGAGCGCGATGTCGAGCGACTGGGACTGTTGCCACACGACGGCGCGTCTTCGCGGCTTGGGCACAGCAACGACGACCTTTCGGTCCCATTTGTCTGGATTTGTCTCGACCGCTATCTCGATACCGACGGCGCGGTGAGCGTCGTCCTGAAACGGGACCTGCTCACTGGACCGGCCGGCGCGGTATTCCGACGGCTCAGCGTTGGTGACCGCTCGCTTGCCGTCGAGCAGATTCACGACTTCGCGGCGCTGGCTCCGTTTGGCGGCCAAGTTGGCGCTGACGCCGCGGTCTACACCCTTCGCGCGGACACCGACTCGTCGTTTCCCGTCGAGACGACTATCTGGACCGAGGATGGCCAGCCAGCGTTCGGTCGCCTCTCAGCGATGACGGACACGCTCGCCCGGACAGCCACCAGCCTCGCCCCGCTGGACCCGGAAGACCAGGCCGCCGCGTGGGTCCGTACCGACGGCGACCACGGCGCAATCGGCGGGTGCGCTCACGAGATTCGCCACGGGGTCAAAGACGACGCTGAGGCGGTGTTTGGACTCGACCGAGCGCAACTCGACCGACTGGAGTCTGACCGCGTTTTCCCCTACCTCAAATCCCGTCACATCGTCAAGTACGGCCTGTTCGGCCACGGCCTCAGACTGGTTCCGGTTGAAAAGGCCGACGACGACAACGAGGCCCACCTCCGCGAGCACGCTCCGGCGACCTACGAGTATCTCGACGACCACCGCGAGCAACTGGCTGACCGTGCCTCGTCGTGGCTCGATGGCGGCCCATTCTACAACATTTTCGGCGTCGGCGAGTACACGTGGGCGCCGTACAAAGTGGTCTGGTGTCGACTCGGATTCAAGCCACACTTTGCCGTCGTTTCCACGGTTTCTGACCCCGCGCTCGGCGAGCAAGTCGTCGTCCCCGGCGACCACTGTATGTTCATTAGCCTCGACAACGAGCGGGACGCACACGCACTCTGTGCGCTGTTGAACTCCGCGGTCTACCAGCGCTCGTTGCGTGAGATTTCCGGTGACGGGAAAGCAAGCCTCTCGAAAGCGGTGGTTTCCGAACTCGAACTGCCACCCATCGACGAGGTTCCTGACGCCGACCGCCTCGCAGCCCTCTCGAAGCAGGCGCACGAGGTAGTCCCGAACTACACCGACCGGAGCAAGCGGGCGTACAACAAACTCAGTATCGAGGAACTGGGGCCGATTCAGGCCGAAATCGACAGGCTTGCCGAGGCGATGGTTGCGCAACGCTGAGGTTCTGTTTCGACGGGTACACAACCGACCAGCGCATAGCACCGCGCATGAACGTCGATGTCGAACCAGTCGAGGATGTTCCCGTCGACGACGCCGCCGTCCCGACCGGTATCGATGCCGCCGAATACATTCTCTACGGCGGAAAGGGGGGCGTCGGAAAGACGACGATGGCCGCCGCGACGGCACTCGCGAGCGCCCGCGACGAGACACCGACGCTGGTGGTCTCGACCGACCCGGCACACTCGCTGTCGGACACGCTATCGGTCGATGTCCCAAGTGAACCGGCACAGATTCGCGAGGACATCCCGCTCTATGCTGCCGAAATCGACCCCGAGGCGGCCCTCCAAGACGGCCCCTTCGGTGGCGAGGCGAACCCACTTTCGGGGATGCTCGGCGACGGTCCGGACCCGCTCGGTGGTTCGATGCCGGGGTCAGACGAGGCCGCAGCAATTCGCCTGCTGCTGGAGTATCTCGACGACCCGCGATTCGAGCGCGTCGTTGTCGACACCGCGCCGACGGGCCACACGCTCAGACTGCTGGAACTGCCCGAGATGCTCGACTCGATGGCCGGGAAACTGCTCACGATGCGCGAGAAGATGAGCGGGATGCTCGGCGGGCTGTTTGGTGACGACGACGAGGACGCCGAGGCGAGCATTCGCGAGTTCTCCGAGCAAATTGAGCGCCTTCGGGACTTGCTCCGGGACCCGGCCCGCACAGATTTCCGCGTCGTGATGGTGCCCGAGGAACTGAGCGTCCAGGAGTCGAAACGGCTGCTCGACCGTCTCGATGGCTTCGGCATTCCCGTCGGGACAGTCGTCGTCAACCGAGTGATGCAGGACCCGACGGAAGTCGCCGATATCGACTCCGAGTGGGTCGTTGCGCCGAATCACACCGACTGTGACTTCTGTGCCCGCCGCTGGGACGTCCAGCAGGAGGCACTCGCTGCCTCGCAGGAACTCTTCCGGGGCCACACGGTCCGGCGTGTTCCGCTGTTCGCCGAGGAGGTCCACGGTGAGCGCCTGCTTCGGGTGGTTGCGACCTGTCTCGCTGAGTGAGTGGCGGGACGTACTACATCTGCTCGTGCAAAGACAGTCTGGTGACATTGCCGCCGGTTGGCGCTCAAGATGGAGCGGTTCTATTCAGTGGTCGGTAACCACTGATTTCGACCCTCTCCCGAGGAATAATCTTCTCAGTAGTTCTGCGGATACACCCCGTAACGAGAACCGACTCACCGGCCCGTTCGGAAAATTCTGAGTTCAGTTTTACCTGTGTGACCCAAATTTGAATCTCTCTGACTGGGGCGAAGTCTGCTCCTCTAAGGGCAAAGAGCAGTTCTCCACAGGCACTCATGTCTGTCTGTACTCTACTATTGTGACCAATGCAAGACGACACGACTCTTCGAGAGAGCAACGAACGCGAGTCTGACTGGTATCGAACGCTCGGTGAACGATGGAGTTCTATTTCGGCTTGATTGGTACGCTGACTTCTTTTTCTCGAGTGGTTATCTCCTGCTCGAACTCGCGCATAAACTCATCCACGGTGTTTCCCATGATGATGACAGGCTCTGTGCCCGAAAGAAGCTCAGTCAGCACAGTATCGGCGTCGGTGTCAGCGTCGTGTTGAGTCACCGGGAGGTCGGTATTCTCAGCAAACGCACGTGTGTTGGCCCCACCAACGTGGGCTCTCTCGATGTGGCCTTGGTCGTAGAGAAGGTCAACGTACTCTGCAAACGAGGCGGTTCGACCGCGCCGGTCCCGGCGGAGATAGACGAACGGCTGTATCTGCTCATCTTCCGCAACGAGTGCCTGACGGATCATCTCTGTGCTCTCGACATCGTTCACCTGTGCTGCGTTGAACACGCGACCGTTGGGAAGTCGGGTCCACTCTGGTTGAATCGCGTCTAAAAACGCTTCGAGTTCACCATCGGGCAGCGGCGGCTCATTGAGATACGACAGGACCGCGTCGATTGCGTGTGCAGTTTCTGCTCCGATCATCCCCTCGTGCCGGTCGGGAATCTCGACCTGTTCGATAGTACTGCCACGTCGTTCAATTTCCTCTTGCATATACTCGTGGAGAACAGGGTGCTGTTCCCCACTGATGACGTGTGTTCCGGCGGAAACTGACCGTCCGAACGACCGGGCGATATTGGTTCGGGTCTTGCCGAGCGTGTCGTTGTGATCCTGGCGGACGTTGGTGAGAATGACGATGTCCGGATTGATCAGTTGCTGATTGATTAGCCGCGTCGTGTACTCGGTGATGCCCTGATTCTCGAAGATGCCAATATCCTCGGCGGCGTAGGCGTCGAGTTCCGGGGCAAATTCCCCGATTACGCTGATGTTCTCGTACAATGTCGTCCGAGGGCCACGGCGCTCGATAGGGTGAACCTCGCCGTTGTAGATGAGTATCGGATGGTTCCCGGTGATTTTCGTCAGCGTATCGTAGCCGCGGCGATTGAACACGTCGTCAAGGCGGCGAGTCGTCGATGTCTTGCCACGACTCCCTGCCACGGCGATGCGAGTGTCCAGGCGTCGGAGTGCCTTGCGGTGACGGAATCCCCGTGTTAATTCCTTAATAATGCCGGTCAGGCTCGGCTTCCCGACCTCGATAGACCGTGGTTCGGTCCGCCACTCGTATTCGGCACCGACCATGAACATCGGGGGCGCACCCGTCGCACGCTCCAAGAACTGCTCCAACGCGTTGCTGGCATCCCTCTCGGTGGCAAACCGGTCTGCGCTGTTGGCGAGGGTGCGTTCGGCTGTCTGTAGCTGCCACACCCAGTTGTTCCGGTCTTCTGGAAGGTCACCGCCAGGCGTCGGGTCTTCTCTGACAATCGTTTGCGGGTCGCTGATCTCCTCGCTCTCGAAGGCTTCTTGGTCACCAGCGAGCGACGCAACGGCTCCACGAACTCGGTTCACGGCCTGTCGGGCCTCTCGTGACGTCTCGTGATGATGACCCCCAGTCGCTACCACGCGCTCCTGAACACGGAGTCGCCACGCCCAGCCGAATCCTCGCCCGTATATTTCGTATGCAGTCGTGCTCACGAGTCTCCCCCGGAAAGGACGGATGCTGACAGGACCTCGGACTCGTCAGGTTGGTCAACCGCGTACCAGCGCCCGATTGCCAGACCGACAAACACGACGACCACGCTGACCAGCACCACTGGCAGCGTGAGTTCCTGCGGAATACCCCTCGGTTCCGGCGTGGCGAACAGTCGCGCGACCAGCAACGCTGGAACGAACACGACGGCCTGGAGGGGGAGTACCAGCCGTCGGTCAAATGACCCCGTCACATGAGCATTATATGCCGTGATGCCAGCGAGGAAGGCAACGAAAAACGCGGCCAGCCCCCGGTCTATCGGAAGCGAAAGTGTCAGTGGAACTGCCACGAGGAGCCCAAACGCGGTGGTGGTTCCAAGCAGTACTCTCCCGTACCGCAGTGTTGCGTAGTGCAGTGCCTGCACCAGGCCAAATACGAGGACGAACAGCACGAGGTACATGACGATGAGCCAGTAATTCATGAGAGCGTAGACTGCCAATAGGATTGCCGTGATGATGCCGATACGGACACCGAAACGGGATCTGAGGCGCTCCGAGAGGACCAGACCGAAAATAAAGAGCCCTGCCACAACTTCCCTCGAAATGATGACGGCTTCCGACTCGATGCCAACGACTGCATTATTGAACACCGCAACGTCCGCGGTTTCAGCGAACAACATTGGCGGTGTCACTGTTCCGAACCGAGCCGCGGTTCCGGGAGAGACCAGTACCCAACCGACGACGAACAGTGCCGTGAACAGGCCGACAGTCGCTAATAAATCGTTCCGCCGAAACTCTGGCTTGATACTGTGGAAGTTGTAAGCCGCCAGCCCGGGGAGAATACTGCCATAAAACACGATTAGGTCTGCACCAAACCCAGTCTGAATTAGCCCAAGAAGCGTTATCAACGGGACTGACGTTCCGATGAGCAATGCGGCGATAAATTCGTCTCGACCGTAAATCAGGGTTCGCTGTCGAAGATACCAGAGACCGACATACGCTGCGAGAGTACTGAGAATGAACACCGGTAGCATCAGGATGTTCTTGAGCGTGTACACTGCAAGCACCGGCACGGTGATAGTTCCACCGAGACGGTAGCCGGTAAACTGCGTAATCACCGCGACGCCAACTAACCCGACAACAGCAAGCAGCGTAGCGACCCACATTATACCAAGAGAAGAGGCGCATAAATAAAATCCTGCGCATATGAACCGCCGCTGCGTCGACACTCAAGATGCATCCAGCATCACCTCGATCCGCCCCACAAGTTCGGCCTTCGAGAAGGGCTTTGCCACAAAATCGTCAGCACCGGCGTCGAGTGCTTGCACGATATCTTCCTCCCGGTTGCGGGAGGTCAACATGACGACTGGCAGACCGTTGAGCGTGTC
>JAQCNR010000428.1 GCA_028274925.1 Halovenus sp. | reverse complement strand
TACCCCTCGTTTCTGTCGACAATCGGGTCGGCATACCCCGCTGCGAGACCGTCGCGCTCTCTTTTCGACAGCGTTGGCCAGTCGATTATCTTCTCGGCCGGCACGTCAGCGAGTTCGGGCACGTACTCGCGGATGAACGTCGCGCCGTCATCGTACTTACTGGCCTGTGAGATTGGGTCGAAGATGCGCACGTCGACGCTGTCGGTCCCGGTTGAGGCAATCCACTGCCAACTGCCGTAGTTGTTGGCTGGGTCGTGGTCGAGCAACTGTTTCTGGAAGTACCGAGCGCCAACACGCCAGTCAATCAGCAGGTGTTTTGTCAGGAAGGAGGCAACGACCTGTCGCGGGCGGTTGTGGATGTATCCCTCCCCGTTCAACTGGCGCATTCCCGCGTCGACGAAGGGATAGCCCGTCTCGCCCCGCTTCCATGCCTCCACGTCCGCATCGTCGGTGCGCCACTCGATGGGGTTCGGAATGTCCTTGTAATTCTCAGTCAGCAGCGTCGGGTTGTAGGTGAGCAAGTGGTAGTTCTGCTCGCGCCAGGAGAGTTCGTAGCGGAACTTGTCGATGTTCTTGCGCGCGCGGCCTGTCGCGGCGTCGTAGCGCTCGCCCGCGTCGGCCCACACCTCTCGAATGCCAATTATCCCTGCCGCGAGGTACGGCGAGAGCCGAGAGACAGCACCCACAGGCTTCTCGACGGCCCGGCGCATATCGTCGCGGGTGTCGTTGTAGGTCTCGATACCCGAGTTCAGGAACTGGTCGTACCGCTCACGAGCGCCCTCGTACCCTGCCTCTGGCAACTCGATGTCAGCCTCGATACTTGGCGGGCCGGTGGCGTCGCTGACCGAGACCAGTTCGTCCCCTTCTGGAGCGTCGAACGACGTGAGTTTGTGCTCCGCTTGCCAATCGTTGTAGAACTGGCTGTGGTTCGGATACGAGGGGTCGAGTCGGTTCGGGTCGACCAGTAGCAGGTCCTGTACTGACTTCGTGGGGCAGGCGTCGTCGACCGAGCGCCCGCGGTTGCGCCGCGCGGGCCGATAGCCGCGGTTGTAGTAGACGCGCTCGGCGTCGTACTCCTCGACGAGTCCAGAGAGTACGTCAGCCGGGTCACCGACTCGAATCAGGAGCTCCGACTCCAGTTTCCGGTAGCGCCGTTTCAGTGCCCGCACCCCGTCCATGAAGAAGGCGCGCTGGCGCTTGCCAATCTGTGCGAGCATGTCCGTATCGACAACGTACACCGGGAGTGTCGGGCCGTTGTTCGTGGCCAATGCCAGCCCACGATTGTCCGGGATCCGAAAATCGCGTCTGTGCCAGAAGAGGTTCATACAGTAATTTGGCTCCTGCGGATTTGAGGCTGGTGGTCACCACAATATCGGCTGGGAGCGCGGGTCACCACGTGGTCAGTGCGGCCCGGCCGTGGTCGACGGTGAGCACGCCGAGGAAGGCCACGACGCCGGTGATAGCGAAGCTACCGCCGACGTAAAACACCGACGCCATGCTCACCTCGACCATCAGCCACCCGGCGATGAGTGGCGCTGCGACCGACCCCGGCCGCCAGACAAGTTCGCGGATGCCGAAACTCGACGCAACGCCGCCCTCCTCGGTACCTTCGTCGGCAAACAGCGCCATACTCGCCGGTTCGCGAAACGAGTCGGCAACGCCGAGCAGTCCCGAGAACGCAACCAGCGGGAGATAGGCGGCCGGCAACTCGCCGAGAATCGGGGCAGAGAGGTCGGCACCGAGCGCCGTCCCCAGCGCCGGCGCGAACGGAATCGCCAGCGCGACGAGGCCGTACGCTCCGCCACCGGCAAAGACGAACAGCGACCGCCCGTAGCGGTCCGAAAGTTGCCCGGTGAACAGTTGCCCGAGCATATTGGTCGCTTTTTCCGCGGTGACAGTCACTGCGACTGCCGTCGCACCGACTGCCAACCCGCCCGAGGCGAGGGCTGTCCCTGCGTAGATTGGAATCCACGTCCGGACCATCGTCACCGCGAAGGCGTACTGCGCGCGAAAGGTCGAGATGGTCAGTAGTTTCCGGTTCAGCGCGAGGTCGGTAAAGGGGAAGCCCTTTCGGCGGGTGTCGTCGCCGTCGAGCACGACAACGACGACGAGCCACGCCAGCACGAACAGGCCGGCGATGAGCACGAACACCAGTCCGAAGCCGACGGCGTCGTAGATTGCCCCTGCGGAGAGTGAGCCGAGAATTGAAGCCCCGAAGGAGGCGGCGTTGGCCCGCCCAATCTTCTCGGCTCGCGTGCCCGCGGTGGCAATCTGTCCGACCAGTGAGAGCGACATGAGACCACTGCCCGTGACGACGACGCCCTGCAGTGCGCGGATAGCGACGAAGGAAAGCGACGAGTCGACCAGCGGAAACAGCGCGTAGATGAGTGCGCCAATTCCCAGCACAGTCAGCAGAACGAGACGCTTGTCGAAGCGGTCACCGGCCCACGCCAGCGGGACGACTGTTGCTGTCTGTGCCAGCGTAAAGCCCGTCGTGTACATCCCGATGATGAACCCGGCGCTGATGGTCAGGCCAAACACCGTCGCTCCCTGCGGGTCGAGCGTGTTGATGTAGGTGGGCAACAGCGTGATGAGCGTGATGAACCCGAATCCCTCGGCGAAACGGGTCAGGTACAGCGCCCAGAACTGTGACCACTCGTCGGCGTTGCTCACATCGGTAGGGGGCTGAGGCGAACAAAATGGGCTACGATTCTCCCTGCCTAGAGGAAGTCGTCGACGCCGATGCCGCCGCTGGATTCGTCGTCTTCGTGCTGTTGTGGGCCGTAGAATAACGCCGGGTTCCGGGTCTGGAGCCACACCTCGCCGTCGCCGCGGAACGTCGTCACGAGTCCCTCACCGCCGAGCAGGCTGGATTTGATGCTTCCGTCTTTCTCTCGGGAGAGGTCCATTCCCGCCGTCCACGCGACGAGGTGGTCCTCGTCGACTGTGAGAGGGTTGTCCGGTGTCACGTCTCGCCGGACCATCGAGCCAAACGAGGAGAGAAAGGCCAATCCCTGGCCGGAGAGTCCCAGTACTGTGAGTTCGCCCGACGAAAACAGATTCGAGCGGTTGTTCCACTCAGTCGAGCGCTCGACCAGTGGCTCCCAGGCCATCAGCGACCCGGACTGGGCGCGGAGTTCGCCGCGGTCGCTCATGTTTATCGCCACCACGTCGCCGGGATGTTCCGGGACCAGCGACACTCGCTCGTCGTCAGCAGTTGCATAGTAGGTGTTATCGATGAGCGAGCGCTCGTCGCTGACCATCCGCCCCACTGCACCTGTAATTCCACCACCACCACCGATGTCGGACTCGTTGTCGATGCCGCCGGTCCGGTCCATCAT
Organism: Halovenus sp.; assembly: GCA_028274925.1. GTDB lineage: Archaea > Halobacteriota > Halobacteria > Halobacteriales > Haloarculaceae > Halovenus. The sequence continues at coordinate 1,305 of JAQCNR010000428.1, read as the reverse complement.
CACGCCGGGTTTCGTCTCGATTTGTTCGCCGTCCGCCAGTGTGATTTCGACCATCGCGTAGCTTGGGTCTTTCCGGATCTGGTATTCCATGAACGATGATTCTCTCGTAATATGATATAAAGTTTGAGATTCAGGTTGACTGGAACTTATTTCGTTATCAGATGTTACGGCCCGTCACAGACCATCTGCTGCTGGTAGCGCCCAACCGTTCGAGTCCGTGATATTTTGTAGTTCCATCACACTGTGAATGGTCTCCTCTGTGAGTCTGCACACTAACTTCCAACAGTGGACTCCGGTTTTCTTTGGAACTAAAAGGTTCAGCCCCATTGTAATGTCGAGAAAAAAGGGCAACTCCATTGAACCTCCTGCTCGTAGGCGATGGTACTGATGTTTGTCTTCGCGTCTTGTCGCCGCTCGCGTCGAGGTGCCAGCCGATGAACGCGAACGACCGTGCAATCGCCGGATTCACCATGGCTGGTCACGGGATGGTCCACACCTACGAACTCGCCATCCCCATCTTGATGACCGTCTGGCTGGTCGAGTTTTCGACAACTACCGCGACGCTCGGCACCGTTGTTGCCGTCGGCTACGGACTGTTTGGTATCGGTGCACTGCCGGGTGGTCTGCTCGTCGACCGCTTCGGCTCTCGACGACTCATCGTCGCCTGCCTCGTCGGAATGGGGTCGTCGTTTCTGTTGTTGGCGGTTGCTCCAAACATCGTCGGAATTACGCTCGCACTGGCGCTGTGGGGCCTCTCAGCGAGCGTCTACCATCCTGCCGGGCTCTCACTCATCAGCAAAGCTGTCGAACAGCGCGGCACGGGCTTTGCCTACCACGGAATGGCCGGCAACACGGGGATTGCGACAGGGCCGTTTCTGACTGCTATCTTGCTGATTGCCGTCGACTGGCGGACTGCTGCTGTGATTCTCGCCATTCCCGCTCTTCTGGTAGCAGTCGCGGGGCTCACTGTCGACTTCGACGAGACAGCGGCCGTTGCGGCGACGGACGGCGGTGACGCGCCAACAGCAGATATTGACTCACTCAAAGAGTTTCTCAGCGCCTCTCGAGGGTTGTTTACCGTTGGGTTTGCCACGGTGTTCGTCCTCGTGTTGTTCAACGGACTCTACTACCGCGGAATGCTGACGTTCCTTCCCGAGATGCTCGGTGACTTTCTCGACCCGCTGGTCGACATTGCACCTTCGGAGGGGCTTGGACCGATTCCCGACGGCCGACTCGCCCGCGAGTTTGACCTCGCACAGTATCTCTACGCTGGATTGCTGACGGTTGGTATCGTCGGCCAGTACG
>JAQCNR010000426.1 GCA_028274925.1 Halovenus sp. | reverse complement strand
CGGTTCGCGTCGAGGGCTCACTACGCTCGCCCTCGCGCTGCACGGGCGTGCCGGGATTCGAACCCGGGATCGAGAGGTTAGGAACCTCTCGCCCTATCCGCTAGGCCACACGCCCTACCAGTCGTTCGACAGCGGGCGCAAAAACCGTTTTCGTGGATGGCCACACTTAACCTTAGCCGCCTGTTTGTACCGGGCATGGAAACACGGGATCTGTCGGCACACGTCCCCTACCGTGCCGGACGCGGTATCGAAGAGGTCGCACGGGAACTCGGCCTCGACCCTGATGGGCTGGTGAAACTCTCCTCTAACGAGAACCCATTCGGCCCCAGCCCAGCAGCCATCGAAGCTATCGAGGACGCAGTCGACCAGGTCCATACGTACCCGAAATCTTCCCACCTCGACCTCACCGAAGCCATCGCAGAGAAGTGGGCGGTGACACCGACACAGGTCTGGCTAACCCCCGGCGGCGACGGGTTGCTGGATTATCTTAGCCGGACGTTCATCCAAGACAACGACCGAGTGCTCGCCCCGGACCCCGGCTTTGCGTATTATCCGATGAGCGCGCGGTCACACGGCGCGAGCGTGGACCAGTACCGTCTGAGCAAAGCTGACGGGTTCGCCCAGTCAGCAGAGATGGTGCTGGAGAGCTACGAGGGCCAGCGGATGGTCTACGTGACGACGCCGCACAACCCGACAGGCTCGGAGATGCCACTGGAGGAAATCGACCGACTCGCGGGCGAAGTCGACGAGAATACGCTGGTTGTCGTCGACGAGGCCTACGGCGAGTTCACCGGCCAGAACTCGGCGCGGTCGTTGCTCGACAAGCGAGAGAATGTCGCGGTGTTGCGGACCTTCTCGAAGACCTACGGGCTGGCCGGATTGCGAGTCGGCTACGGGTTGGTCCCCGAGGCGTGGGCCGAAGCGTACGACCAGATCAACACGCCGTTTGCAGTGAACAAACTCGCCTGTATCGCCGGACTCGCCGCGCTTGAGGACGAGCAGCACCTCGAACGCACAGTCGAGGGGGCACGCTGGGCGCGAGAGTATATGCACGACAACCTCGCGGCGCGGACGTGGGACAGCGGCGGGAATTTCGTCCTCGCAGAGGTCAGCGACGCGAGCACCGTTGCGGAGACAACCCAGTCCGAGGGCGTCATCATCCGCGATTGTGGGAGTTTCGGCCTGCCGGAGTGTGTACGGATCACCTGCGGAACTGAGCCACAGACCCGGCGAGCGGTCGAGACACTTAACGAGGTGCTCGAGTGATGCGTGTCGCCGTGACCGGCACGCCCGGGACCGGCAAGACGACCGCAACAGAACTGCTCGACACCGATCTGGACGTGCTGCATCTCAACGAGATTATCACTGAGGAAGGGCTGACAACTGGCCACGACGACGAGCGAGACTCCTCGATTGTCGACCTCGAAGCGGTCGAGGCGTACCTCGACAGCCAGACCGACGTCGTGTTCGAGTCACATCTGGCGCACAATCTCCCAGCAGACCGGGTCGTTATCCTGCGCTGCCATCCCGAGACAATCGAGCAGCGCCTGGCCGAGCGTGAGAGCCCCGCGTCAATCACCGAAAACGCCGAGAGCGAGGCACTGGACGTAATCCTCGGAGAGGCAGTCAACCGCCACGGACTCGACGCTGTCTACGAAATCGAGACGACCGACCAGTCGCCAGCGCAGACGGCAGCAGAAGTCGAATCGGTTATTGCGGGGACGCGAGAACCGAGCGCTGGAACAGTGTCGTACACAGAGTATCTATGACACTCGACGCGCTCCGGCCGCTGGCCGACCGGCTGATGGAACCGCTTGTCAGCACCGCCAAACGCGTCGGGTTGACGCCGGACGGCATCAGCATCCTCGCGCTGCTAGCTGCTATCGGTGCGGCCGGGGCGTTCATCGCCGCCGGAGAGACGCAACTATTCTATCTCGCCGGCGCGGTGTTCGTGCTCCTCAACGGGATTCTCGATTTGGTCGACGGCAACCTCGCCCGTGAACTCGGAACGGACTCTCGGGCTGGTGACCTGCTGGACCACGTGCTCGACCGCTACGCAGATATCATCATCATCGGCGGCCTGGCTGCCGGCCTCGGCGCGTATGCACTCGGTCTGGCGGCCATTACGGGTGTCCTTATGACCTCGTATCTCGGGACGCAGGCCCAGGCGGTCAACCTCGACCGGGTCTACGGCGGCGTGCTGGGACGGGCAGACCGACTCGCACTGACCGGTGTCGTCACTGCCATCGCAGCCTTCGTCGACATAACACTCCGTGGCTTCACGCCGGTTGACTTGCTGCTAATCGTCTTCGCAGTGGTCGGCCACATGACTGCCCTGCAGCGGTTTTACTTCGCGATGCGCGAACTCTCCTAACGAGGGCCGGCGTCGACTGGCGGATGCACAAACAGCGCGTCGACCAGCAGTCCAGCACTCGTCAGCGCGCCCGCGCCGAGCGACGCCAGAAACGGAACGGGCAAAACAGCAGTGACGAGCAGTGCTGTTGCAAATACGAGCGGAATGGCAGTCAAAACCAGGTCGTGTCTCGACAACTGGCCGAACACGCGTTCCCAGACCGTCTCCGAATGACTGTGCTCGGTGTTGCGACTCACTGCCATTCTAGTTCACCCCTTCAATAGAATAGAGAGAGAGCTCTGTATTTAAAATTTCCGCCAGTGACGTTGAGGCAATACACAGGGAAGTCACCTAAGCTCCACAATAATTATTCTCATAACTTATGGAAATATAAGCGCGGCGCTAGCAGTAGTTTATGAGGTGTATAATCGCCAGAAGGGACAAGAGTAGAAGGGATTTAGTCGCTTGCACCGCGGTCCGACCGCGATGGCGGCGGAATCTGCTCGTCAGTCGAGGGTACCGTTGGCCGGACACAGCGTTCGGCCTCGTCGTTGACGTGAGCGTACTGTCCCGGCGCGTTCGCCAGCGGATGGGCTGGGTTGTGGTCGCTGTTGATTCGGGCTGCTCGGACTTCCTCGAGGCCACAGAGGCGGGCGCGGATGCCCCGCCAGTGGTGGCCTGTCTGTTTGGGGACCGACACAGAGTGTGCAGACTCGTAGCGCCGGTCACGTATCGCCAGCACAGAGGCGTTGATATTCGCGGCGAGCTCGTCGTGGTCGACGAGTAGCCCGACACGGGCGGTCTGTGGTGTGCGTGTCGCGAGTACATCGAGTCCGAGATGCAACGCCCGGTACTCGGCGACGTTGTTGTCCGGGGATTCATTTGGGACCGACAGCCGAGTCACACGCGTCCCATCCCGTGTTTCGATGACGACGCCGAGTCCGCCACCGGAGGCTCTGAAGGAGCCATCTGTCGCCACGTAGAAATCCCGGTGGTGGGTCGCCGGCGGGTGGGCAATGTGCGGCGTCGGTGCTTCGTCGAACAGATCGCGTAATGACGGCCGGCCATATGCGGCCATACGTTCTATACTGCCCGAAATACCTTAAAATCTGTCGGTCACTGTGGTGCGGGTCCGAACTCTCGTCAGTCTTGGCCGTGCGTGTGTCCGAGATACAGCGTGCAGATGTTGAGCGCCACGAGTCCAACGAAGGCGGCAGTCATCGACGCAGAATCCAGCCCTGTCCATAACAGCGAGAGGTGCATGAACGGAAGGACAATCGCGGCCCAGAAGGACAGTTGCTTGACTGGCCGTGCGAGCAGCCGTGGGACCGACAGCGTGCTGACGGTCTCGCGAAGTGAGCGGGGGTCGGTGATGGAGGAGCTGGACATTTGGCGCACCTATTCTCATATACGATAAGAGGTCATATATAACCGCACGAGCCTTCGCGCTATTTCACTGCCGACGGCGACCCCTGAGAACGCTTAACGAACACTTCTAACGGCCTAAAACGTTTTATACTATCGTCTAAACAAGTGACTAAGGGTTTCCGAGTAACGAGACATCGACAGTCGTTGTGCCGGTTGGCGTTTCGACCGTCGCGGTCGCTGTGACCGCGTCGGGAATCTGCTCGCGCCATTGCTCGACGGCCGACGCGTGGTACTCTCGGTGGCTTTCAACGGTATACTCTCGCTCTGGGTCGGCCCGGAGTTCGTCTTCGGTGTCGGCGGGACGGGGGTACGCCGGCAGCGACTCGTCGACGAGTTTCCGCGGTTCGATGTGAACTGGCTCCGGTGTCTGTTCGTACGCCTCGTCGAGTTCGACGTGCAGTCGTGCTCGCATGCGGCCGCTAAACGGCGGCGTAATCCGGAGCACAGCGTGCTCGGCGCTGGCCCGGTTGGTTTCCAGCGCCGACGTGAGATCGTCGGCAGCCACCACAACCGTATGGACGACCGTCGGGTCTGGGGACTCGAGGGACACGAACACTGGTTGGGCCGCGAGCAGAATAGAGGTTACGTAATCGCTACGGTGAGTGGCGATAGCCGATACTATTTTAATTCCACTCCTCCTTACCGCAAGTGTGCAGCGAATAGAGAGACAGTCGAGGAATTCGTCTCAGCCGAGTGCCTCGGCTTCGTTCGGGGGGAGTACCTCACCGAGGACCACAGCAGCGGACAGGTTGGGGGCCGCTGCGTGGGGCGCGAGTCGACGGATGTGACAGCTATGACCGACGAACACACTACAATACTTGTCGTTGACGACGAGCAGGATATCGCCGACCTCTATACCACGTGGCTCGAGATGGACCACGACGTCCGGACCGCCTACGGCGGCGAGGAGGCACTCGAAAAGGTCGACACCGACGTTGATATTGTCTTTCTCGACCGCCAGATGCCCGATTACTCCGGCGACGAAGTGTTGGAGCAAATTCGCGAACAGGAACTCGACTGCCGAGTTGTCATGGTGACCGCTGTCGACCCCGACTTCGATATTGTCTCGATGGAGTTCGACGATTATCTCACGAAACCCGTTATGCGGGAGGACCTCAACGACGCAGTCGACTCCATGCTCGAACGCGACGAGTACAACGAGACTCTCCAAGAGTACTTCGCGCTGACCTCGAAAAAGGCGACGCTGGAAGCTGAGAAGACACCCTCGGAGCTACAGGAGAGCACCGAGTACCAGGAGATGGTCGCTCGCGTCGAGGAACTCGAGTCGGAGGCAGACACCGCAGTCTCCGGGTTCGACGACGATTTCGACTCGCTGTTTCAGGAGTTCCCCGGCGGCGAGTGAACGCCAAGAGCGCAATCTTTTTGCTCGCGCCTCGGATATCTCGGAGTATCATGGCAGGTATTCAGTTGACAGGGCTAGCTGTCTGAGCACCTGCCGGCATCGAATGCCGTCTCCTCTTATCCATGTCAGAACACATCACGGTCGTCCTCCCGGACGGCTCAGAGCTCGAAATGGAGCACAGCGCGACGGTCGAGGACGTGGCCTACGAGATTGGGCCGGGTCTCGGCCGAGATACCCGTGCCGGGGTCGTCGACGGCGAACTCGTCGACAAAGCCACAGCGCTGACAGACGACTGCGAGATCGAAATCGTCACTGAAGACAGCGACGAGTATCTCCAGTTGCTCCGCCACACCGCCGCCCACGTCTTCGCACTGGCGCTGCAGCGCCACCATCCTGACGCGAAACTGGCCATCGGTCCACCGACTAACGATGGCTTCTATTACGACGTCTCCGGCGTCGACATCGACGAGGACGACCTCGAAGATATCGAAGCCGAGATGAAAGCAATCATCGAGGCCGATTACGAACTCGACCGAGTCGAACGTTCTCGCGAGGAGGCCTTCGACATCTACGAAGACAACCCCTACAAACAGGAAATTCTCGACCAGGAAGCTGCTGGCGAGGACCCCGTTTCCTTCTACGTGCAGGACGACTGGCAGGACCTCTGTGAGGGACCGCACGTCGAGTCGACGGGCAAAATCGGTGCGGTCAAACTGCTCGAAATCTCGGGGTCGTACTGGCGCGGCGACGAGGATAACGACCAACTCACCCGCGTCTACGGGACGGCCTTCGAGACCGAAGACGAACTCGAAGCCGAACTACAGCGCCGTGAAAAAGCCCAGGAGCGCGACCACCGGAAGGTCGGCCAGCAGATGGACCTGTTCTCGGTGCCCGACCACTCGCCAGGGTGTGCACACTTCCATCCGGCCGGGATGACGATTCGCCGGGAACTGGAGGAGTACATCCGCGGAAAGAACGACAAACTGGGCTACGACGAGGTGTTCACGCCCGAACTGAACAAGGCCGAACTCTGGAAGCCAACCGGTCACTACGACGCGTTCAAGGAGGCCGGCGAGATGTTCGCCTGGGAGCAAGACGATACCGAGTACGGCCTGAAGCCGATGAACTGCGCCAACCACGCCCACATCTACAAGGAAGGCCAGCACTCCTATCGTGACCTGCCAGTGCGATTCTCGGAGTTTGGTACCATCTACCGCAACGAGCAGTCCGGTGAACTCTCGGGACTCCTTCGCGTGCGCGGACTGACACAGGACGACGGCCACGCGTTCATCCGCCGCGACCAGATTACCGAGGAGATAACGAGCACGCTCGAAATAATCGAGGAGATTTACGACCTGTTCGACCTGGAAGTGCTGTACAAACTGGAAACGAAAGGCGACGACGCCGTCGGGAGCGACGAAATCTGGGAGGAAGCGACCAGCGGTCTCCGCGAGTCGATGGACTCACTCGGACTGGAGTACGACATCGAGTCGGGTGAGGCCGCCTTCTACGGCCCGAAGATTGGACTCGACGCCCGTGACGCACTGGGCCGAGAGTGGACGATTGGGACTGTCCAACTCGACTTCAACATCCCAGACCGGCTGAATCTCAGTTACGTCGGCGAGGACAACGAAGACCACCAGCCCGTGATGGTCCACCGCGCGCTCCTGGGGAGTTTCGAGCGCTTCATGGGCGTCATCATCGAGCACTTTAATGGGAATTTCCCGACGTGGCTCGCCCCCGAACAGGTCCGACTTCTCCCGGTTTCGGACGACAACATTCCCTTCGCAAAGCGACTCCAGAACCGCGACTTCGGCGATTTCCGTGTCGAAATCGAAGACCGCTCTTGGACCGTCGGCAAGAAGATTCAGCAGGCCCACGACGACCGGGTCCCTTACATGCTGATCATCGGCGACGACGAGGAAGAAGACGAGACGGTCTCAGTCCGAGACCGGTTCGAGAACCAGACCCAAGACGTGCCAATCGAGCAGTTCCGCGCCCACCTCGAATCGGAAGTCGAGGAGAAGCGCGTCGAACCTGACTTCCTCGACTGATCAGTTGGGGCCGAATTTTTCCCAGACCACGAGCCCAACCAGCGCGAGCGCACCGAGTTCGAGTGCCGTCTGTGCCCCGGCGCTGGCAAGATAGTACAGGACCGCGAACGGAAGGACAGCAGCGAAGCCAACGGTGACGCGGCGGTCCGGGGCGTACCGCGCTGGCAACCAAAAAAACAGTGCCAGCGCGAGCAGCCCGGTTGGGACGCCAGCCAGCACGTCGACGAGATTGTGGACACCCAGCGCGAGTCGGCTAAAACAGACCGTTCCGATGAGGACGCCAGCGCCAGCAAATCGCTGTCGTCGGGTGCCAACCGGGAGCACGACGGCCAGCCCGACGTACAGCAGTGTCGAGGTGGTGGCGTGGCCGCTGGGAAAACCAAATCCGCCCGCGGCAATCGCGTTCTCGTACAGCGGCCGGAGCAGGCCGGGAACCTCGCTTGGGTCGACGGGCACCGTCGCCGGTCGCGGAGCCTCGATGGTGTGTTTCAGCGTGCGGTAGAGACCGAGGCCGCCGAGTGCCGTCGGGAACAGCCCCGCAACGTCGACACGCTGTGCTGGGAACCGCCAGTAACAGAGTCCGAGCAACACGGTCAGAAACCAGAAGTCCCCGAGTTGGGTGAGTACGGCCATCAGTCCCGCAGCCCAGCCGGGCAGCACTCGCGCGAGAAACTCGACAGCCCCAACACTGCGGCCCGTCGCCAGCAGGAGCCCAGAGGGTCTCATACCGGCAGGTACGGGCCGGCGGTGTAATAGCTGACGGCTCGCGCGTTTCCGGCCCCGAAACGAGACTGGCGTTGTTATATGCCACCCGGTCAGAACCCGGAAACATGGAGCTGTCTGTCGGTGGCGTTCCGGTCAGACTGACGGGAGCGACACTCCTCGTTATGCTGCTCTGTGTCGGCGCCATCGGCTACGCCGGGTACGATTACACACAGCAGTCAGCGGCCATCGAGGAGGCTGTCGCGGTGAACGGGACGGTCACAGAGACAGACATCGAGGAAACCGGCACTCGCGGCGTACAGTACGAGGTAACTGTCGTGTTCACCTACGAGTACGAGGGGACGAAGTACGAGAGCAATCGACTGTATCCGACGACACTCAGTCCCACTTTCGAGACAGAGTCGAAAGCCCAGTCGGTACTCGCCCCCTACCAGCAAAACGAGACGACGACAGCCTACGTCGAGCCGTCAGACCCGGATAGCGCCTTTCTCGAACCGCGCCGAACGAACGGGCCGCTCTGGCTCGCGGGCGGCGGCGGGTTGGTCCTTCTGCTGACACTGCTCGACGCCGCCGGCGCACAGACGCCCGGCCAGGGCACCAGGGTCGCGCCGGTGAGTGACCGCGAGTCGGCGGGTGGGACGCTGTTCGGCGCCGACCGCGACCACATCAACTGGCTCAGCAAGCGCGTCGTCCTCGGCGGAGCGGTGACGTTCGTCCTCGCGCTGGTGGCGACGGTCGGACTCGTCGCTACTGCCGAGGCAGACCTCGAGGCGACGGTGACCGACCCGGCAGGGGTCACACTCGTGACCGCCTTCGTCGCGTTTCTCGCCGTCATCGGCGGACTCGTCCTGTACGGCGTCTGGTCGTTCACGGAGTACCGTCGTCTGCGCGAGTCCATTCCCGAGCCACGGCCACCGAGTCCGTTCACCCGGCCGACGCGACTCGTGACGATTCTCAGAACCGACGACGACGAACTCGACGACTACGGCTGGCGAGTCAAGCGGACCGGGTTCGCGTTCGTGGTGGCGCTGTTCTGTCTCGCTGTCGTGTTGCGGGTGGTGCTGTGAGTAACGGAGCACTCTCGTCTGGTCGACCTGGCGCCCCAGTGTGAGCCCGACTCGCCGCGAGCGCCTGAGTGTAGTTGTCGGGAGCGTTCCCGCTGAGGCCGGGATTGGTGGACATCTGTCGAAACGAAAACGACCGGAGAGTGAGAGATGGCGTTAGCGGTTCCGACCGAGCGATTCGTGGCTAGTCACCCAGTCAGAGGCCGAGATTGCAGCACCGAGCGAGATTTCGCCAGCGAGTACTGTCGCCGCGGCAATTTCCGCGAACTTGTTGACGTTGCCGGCACCATCACAGTCCAGCATCGAGAGACACTCCTGCTGCGTTGGCATTCCCGTTCCGCCGCCGTAGGTTGCGACGATGAGCGACGGAATCGTCACGGAGATGTGCAGGGAATTGTCCTGTAGCAGCGTCGTGTTGATCATCGCCGAGTGTGACTCGGCCACGTTGGCCTCGTCCTGTCCACAGGCAATGAACAGCGACGCGAGTCCGTTAGCCGGGTGCGCACCGTTGGTGTCCGCGCCGGAGAAGAAGGACCCGAGCGTGGCAATCTTGCCGTGGTGGTCCAGACTCTCGGGTTCAGCACCGAGGTGGTGGATACAGGTGTCCTCGCTGAGGGTGACCTCGGCGGTGACGCGTTTCCCGCGTGTCATCAGGTCGTTGACCTTCGAGGCCTTCTTGTCGGTGCCGAAGTTGCCCTCGAGGTAGAAGTTCTCGACGTAGCCCGGATACTCCTGGAGAATCCAGTTACACGCCGCGAACGTGGCCTTGCCAACCATGTTTTGCCCGGCCGCGTCGCCGGTCTCGTAGCTGAACCGGAGGTGGGCGAAGTTGTTGGTCATGTAATCCTCGATGCGGACGAGATTCGCCACGCTCGAGGTTTCCTCTGCCTTCTCTTCGACAGTTTCCTGATGGTCGAAGACCCAGTCGCGGAAGTCCCGTGCTTTCCGGGCGTCCTCGAAGACGAAGACCGGGGCGCGGTTCATCCGGTCGTCAGTGACCGTCGTCTTCGCGCCGCCGGACATGTTGATCGCCTTCATCCCACGACTGTAAGAGGCGACCAGTGTCCCTTCGGTCGTCGCCATCGGAATGGGGTACTCGCCGTCGGCGTGTTCACCGTTGACCTGGACTGGCCCGGCGATGCCCAGTGGCATCTGCGCCACGCCGATGAAGTTCTCGACGTTACCCTCCCCGCGCTCGGCGTCGAAGGAGTACTCCGGCACGTGTTCGAGTTCGACGCCAGTTTTCTCTTCGAGCCACTCGTGGCGCTCGGCGATTGCGTCCTCGCTGTAGTTGTTCGCTTCGTCGCGCGGAATGCTCGTAATCTGACCCTCGTCACGGATCGTATCACCGATTTCCAGCGAGAGTTCGCCGAACGGTTCGGCGATGAACTCGGTGTAGATTTCGTGGTCGCCCGTCGGCAGTTCCATGCCCTCAACGGTAATAACGACTGTTCGCCCGACCGCAAACGAGATTGGGTCGTTTTTCGTCACCTCGTTCACACGGAAGGTCTGCCCGTCGGCCGTCTCCATCTGCACCCCGTCGAGGTCGATTTCTTCACCGTTGATTCGGAGTTTCTTGATCCCCGCGAACTTCGCGTCCTGTAGTCGATTTTTTACTTCGTACTCGATGCCGTCATCAGTATTTTTCAGGCTCCCGTAGGTGTAGAGTCGTTTCAACACCTTATCAGGGATATCGAGTGAAATTGCGCCCCCGGAGCTGAGCAGGTTCGCGTACAGCCGTTTCAGAATCCCACTGTCTGGTTTTGGTATAACCATCTGCGTATCTCGGATATCAACACTATCGGTGATAATGATTTCGAACCTCGGTATCACCTGCACTACATTTCTCGTTGTTCAGAGCGAGAAAGACATCACAGAGTGTGCGGCCAGCGAGCCAGTTCCGAACACTCAGGCGTCGTCGCCGCCGTCGATTTCGATGGTCGTCGGTTCCGCACCAGTCTCACCGAGCGTGTCGAGTTGCTCCTCGAACTGGCCGAGAACCTCGTCGAGTTGACCGGGGAACTCCTCGGCGCCCAGCGAACCCTCCAGTAGCGTCTCGACCTGTGCCTCGACCGCTTCGTTGACTTCGAGCAGCAGGTCGACCCGGTCCTGCACTCCCGCAACGGCCTGGTCGGCCCCAGACTGCCGGCCGGCGGTGCCGAAGAAACTGTCCTGTTGTGCCTGAAAGAGGTCGAACGCTTCGTCGACGGAGTCCCGAATCTGGTCAATATCTCCCCCGACGACAGATTCTGTCGCGTCGAGTGAGCGGTGGGCCGACTGCCGAGAAAGTTCGACAGCCTGCTCGCTCAACCCGCGCCCCGAGTCGATGCCGGCAAGCGCAGTCCCGCCGAACTCCGCCGGGAACCGGAGCAGTTCCTCCGCGACCACGCCAGTCTGTCGAATCGCTGTCCGCTGCAGCCCGAAGAATGCCGAAAGTGGTGTATCTGTCATTGGTGAATACTAGTTTGTTTCGGTGAACATTAATACTTGCCGATTAAACACACTGAATACCATTCAATGACAGCTGAAGTCATCGAGTTCATCAGCTCTCGCTGGTCGGGCAACTAAAAGATAAATGAACCCGGCGGAACGAAGGACAGACATACACCGACGGTGTCGTGGTCGGGAAGGGAAGAAGCATGCTACTATCAGACGTCGCCACCGCTGTGAGTTTGCCCGACGTGCAGTGGCGACTGCTTTCGATTCCACTGATTACGGGGTTGATCGGCTACGGCACCAACTGGATCGCGATCCGAATGTTGTTCTACCCGACAGATTTCATCGGCGTCTCGATGCCGGGACTGCGACAGCTCGCGCCCGCGCTCCCGCGGAAACTCCAGCAGATTCCCGGCGTCGTCGAGGGCCGGGTTGGCTGGCAGGGGATTATCCCCTCGCGGTCGGCCCGGATGGGAACCATCGCTGCGGAGAAGGGAATTGCCAAAATCGGGACCGAAGCGGAGTTTTACGAGCGGTTCGACCCCGACCGGATCGCCTCACACATCGTCACCGAGTCCCGCGAGGAGGTGCGACAGATGACCACAGAAGTAATCCAGTCAGAGTATCCCGAACTGTGGCGCAACGCTCCGGAAGTGACACGCGAGTTCATCCACGCCCGCGTGGAAGACCGGTTTCCGCACATTGCCGAAGAGATCACCGAGAAGATTGGCGAGAATATCGACGAGCTGCTGGATATCAACCAGATGATTGCCGGCCACCTCGACCGCAATCCCGAGCTAATCAATCAGATCTTTCTGGAAGTTGGGGACCGCGAACTGAAGTTCATCGTCAACTCGGGCTTTTATGTTGGGACCTTCCTGGGCCTGTTCTCGATTCCGCTCTTTCTGTACATCGACAAGTGGTGGGTGCTGCCGGCCTGTGGCGTTGCGGTTGGCTATCTGACCAACTACATCGCCCTGTACATCATCTTCCGGCCGATCAAAGAGTACAAGATTGGACCCATTCGCCTCCAAGGGCTTTTTATCAAGCGCCAACCAACTGCCGCGGCGAAGTACGCCGAGATAGTCGCCGACGAGGTAGTGACCATCGGAAACGTCGCCGAGAATCTCATCCACGGCAGCCAGTCAGACCGCACACGAAAAATGATCCGTGACGCAATCCGTCCCGAAGTCGACCGCTCGGTGGGTCTCGCCGCGCCCATCATCAGAATGACCGCCGGTGACCAGCAGTACGAGCGACTCCGAGAGACGTTCGCGGAAGAGAGCGTCGACCAGACTATCGGGCCGCTGAAAGACCCCGAGTTCAACGACGAGCGCAGCGAGGCAATCGAGGGGTGGATGGCCGAGCGGATTCGGAATCTGCCGCCGGAAGGGTTCGTGGAGTTACTGCGGCCAGCCTTCGAGGAAGACGAGTGGATGTTGATTCTGCTCGGCGCGGTGCTCGGTTTCGTTGCCGGGTGGCTCCAGCTACTGGTGGTGACAACGGTATGAGTGGTGACACAGACGACGAACTGCCAGCCGACCGGGGCACTGTCGACGAAGTCGACGTGAACCTCCGTCTACAGGAGGTCGACCGAATCTTCTCGATTGTCGAGCGACTGCTACAGGGCGAACGTCTCGAACGCGACCAGACCAACCGGTTGATCGGACTATTCGAGCGCGCAATTGCAAACCCGACCCAGACAGAACCGGAGACGATTGCAGAGTTCGTCTCGCTGGTCGAGGAGTCGATCATCCAGCCCGACGACCTCGAAGACGCAAACGTCGAGGGGTTGCTCTCGGTGTTCGAGCAAGCCCTCGCCGGGACGGGGACCGGCGAGGAGCGAACTGACGATATTCTCTCGGTGATCGAGGCGGGGGTGCGCGACCCAGCGAGCATCAACTCGAACGACGTCGAACGGTTTCGGATGGGCATTCAGCAGGCGATTACAGCCATGACCGACCCGTACAACAGTCCGCTGAGCGGGCTGTTCGGGATGGGTGACACGGAGGTCGTTCCGGCAGCGGACAGCGACCTCGAAACGTTCCGGCTGGCGCGACTGGGCGCGGCGATGACACAGCGAGCGACGGGCTATTCGCTCGAATCCGGCGTCCGAACCGGCACGCGGATGGGGTATGCGGCGATGAACGCTACCTCGCCTGCAGAGTTACTGACCGAGGTCCGCGCAATCACGCTGGATGAACTCCAGCGCTCTGGCGTCGACATCGGTGAACGGCGCTCAGAGTGGCTCGACACCCACGAGGACGCTGCGCTCGACGACCGACCAGTCACGAGCGAGCAACTCCGCCAGCGTGGTGAGCGCCTGCTGTCCAAATCCGCAGAGGTCGGTCGCAGCGAGGCATTCCACCCCGCGTACCCGTCGATGCTCGACTCGCTCGCGGCGGACGAGGCCCGCATTCTCCGCCTACTTGCGACGGAGGGCAGACAGGCGTCGATGGATGTCTACGACAAACAGTACATCCCACCCCAGTCACGGCTGGTTGCCCGGACACTCTCGATGGTCGGGACCGATTCGGGCTGTCGCCACGCCGAGCGAACGCCAATCTACCTGCAGAACCTCCAGCGACTCGGGCTGATTCGGGTCACCGAAGAGCCAGTCGATAATCTCAAGCGGTATCAGGTACTCGACGCCCAGCCACACATCGAAGCCGCCATCGACCGAGCGAATCGGCCCAAAACAGTCTACGGCTCCATCCAGTTGACAGAACTCGGTATCGATTTCTGTGAGTGCTGTCTCCCCGTGACAGTTGAGCATACCGCTGAGCGAGAGCAACTTCGAAGCGACGAAAGCGCCGAGAACGAACCGGAGTAAGTTACTCTTCGAGTTGGGTTTCGAGGTGGTCGATCTCTGCCTCGAAGTGTTTCGCCAGTGAATCCGCGTCCGGGAGGAGGTTGGCGTCACCAGCAACGCCGACACGAACGCTGCCGCCGTAGGTGATGAGGCTGACTCCGAGCCCCTGGTCGACGGCCTGTGGCACCCAGAAGACCATATCCGTCACTTCCGTCCCAGCGAAGTCCATCGTGTTCAGCGGCCCCGGCACGTTCGTGACGATGCCAGTCGCTCTGTCCTCGAACATCGTCATGAGTTGCTCCTGTGCCATGTCGGGCAGCATCCCGCCGAAGTCAAGCAGTTTGTACATCAGATATGCCTCGACACCGAGTTTCTCGACGCCGACGTTGTCACGCATGAACTCGATGCGCTCGCCCAGGTCACGCTCGCCGACCGGTAGCGGGAGGAAGGCCAGTCCAAAGCCGTTGCCCAGTTGTTCGGTGCGGTCAGCTATCGGGACGAGATTGACTGGCACTGTGCACCGGAGTTGCAGGCCCTCGGTGTCCTCGCCGCGGCCTTCGAGTTCGCGCCGGAGCGCCCCCGCTGTCACCGCAAGCAACACGTCGTTGACCGTCGCGTCGTGTTGGCGTTTGATCTCCTTGATACGGTCGAGTTCCACCCCGTCAGTCCAAGAGGCGTGTTTCCGGCTGCCGAGTTCACCCCGCAGCGACGTGTCAGCCTCGTCGGGCATCCGGAGCAGGTAGTCCATCTCTTTGAGCGTCGTCGCCGCCAGTCCGGCCTTGCCGAAGCGAATCTCGCTCAGGTCTGCGCCCTCGTCGGCACTGCGGCCGCTGTCGCTGTGGACGTTCGATTTGCGCTCGGTGCTCCGGGCCTCGGAGGGGTCGCTGTTCGGGGCCTGCGGGACGTTCCCGATAGGGAGTTCGATCTCCTCGGGGTTGTCGGCCAGTCCGAGCAACACGTACAGGAGTGCAAACCCGTCGCCGAGGCTATGATTGATTCGGAACGTGATTGCGTTGCCGTCGCCTCTGTCCACGTCGTCGATGAGGTAGGCCTCCCACAGCGGCCGGCGCTCATCGAGCGGTCGGCTCATCAGCCGACCAATAAACTCCTGGAATTTGGTGTCGTTAGCTGGTTCTGGCAGCGAGATATCGTAGACGTGTGATTCGATATCGAAATCTTCCACCGTCTCCCAGTACGGACGGCGGAGTCGGCGCTTTCGGCCGCCAATCTTCTGCTTGAACCGGTCGAACTGCAGCAATCGCTCCTCCAACCGGTCGCAGACGTCCTCGTAGCTCACCTTCTCGTCGAACCAGAGGATTCCGGTAATCGTCATCAGATTGTCCGTCCTTCCCATTCGCCGCCACGCATTGTCAGCACCCGAAAGCGGATCTCGACCTGGCATGATCGGTCACTCGGTTGTTCAGTACACCAAGTGTTAAACCTTCGTTGTTCGGGGACCAGTACC
>JAQCNR010000425.1 GCA_028274925.1 Halovenus sp. | reverse complement strand
AAATCGATCGTGTCGGCTCCATGACGGAGTGTCGGTTGCTTTCGCTGGCCGTCCGACGCGAACTCGATAACGCCCAGCCCTTCGAGTTCCTGCAGGTTGCGGTGAACCTCGCGGTAGTCGCGGTCGACAGCATCTGCTGTCTCGCGGATACTCTCGGGCTGTTGCGAGACGATAGTTTCGATGAGGGTGAGATTTGGCGTGCGCATGAGACGGGCGATGTCGTCGAACTCCTCGAAGTTCAGGATGTATCGGGCATCCTGTTGGGTCGCGGCGCTTCGCTCGCCGTCCTCGGCCCGTCGCAGTCGCTTCTCGGCGGCCTCGCGGTGCTTCTCGCGCTCTCTGAACGTGATTCTGAGTGTGTTCTGGGTCATAGTTGCGTTTCGACCTCCTCAATGAACCGTGTTCGAAGCGTCAGCATTCCCGGAAACTCAATCTCTGTGACTCCGTCGGATGTGTGACGCTCGTGTCTCCCGACGGTTTGATTTTCGTTGTCGTACCGCAGGATGGTTCCGCGGCCATCGACGTATCCGAACTGAAGCGCGTAACGGTACCCACTGGGAAACTGGTCGCTGTCGGTTCTGATGATTTTTCGTCGGACTACCCGGTCACCGACGCGGTCTTCGACATCTTCGATGACCGTGTAACCCATCGTCGGACTATGATATGTTCCCCATCAGTATGAATGTATGGGATGTTCCCCATAATACTGTGGCTGTTGACGGACTCCAGCACGGCGCTCTGCGGTGGCCACGCTTACGCACTGGGCGCTCAGTACGAGGATAGTAGTCCGTCGGGTTCGGACTCGTCACTCTCGGGTCGAATCTCGACGTCCACGTAGTAGGTCTCGCCGTCGACTTCGATGCGTGCGTTGTCGAACGGGGGAAAGGTCAGCGCGCGCAGTCTGTCGAGGAAGTCCTTCACGCGCACCTCCGCGTCGGGGTCGAGTTCGCAGAGGGCCTGGAAGTCCTCAACAGAGTGGTACTCGTCTTTGCTCTCGTCTTGCGGTGTCGTCTCGACGTCGCCGGCCTCGATTGCTGGCCACGCGTCGGTAAAGAGGTCGTACTGTGCCTCTTCGAACCGCCGGTGGAGGTCCTTCCCGGTGTCGGCGAAATAGGCCTCGACGGGTCGTTGTGCGATGATGGGATTCCGGCGGGACGCTTTCCCTGCGAGACAGGCGCGACGGGGATACTTGTTCGAAACATATATACACAAAAATCGTATATCCGAGGATAAGAGATGGGCACAACAGAGAGACTCTCCCGGAAGCACGTTCGGCAACTCGGCGAGCAACTCGCCAACGACCGCAAGCTGGGGATTCTGAGCTACGCGGCCGACCGGGAGCGATTTACCGTCTCGGAGCTGAAATCGGCCCTCGACATTCCACACTCGACAGCACACGAGTACTGCCGTGACCTCCAAGGAGCAGGGTTGCTCGAACGGGTTCAGGAAAAGCCCGCGGCGTATGCGCCGGTCGATTTCACGTTCGAACTCAGTCTCGACACGATTGTGACTGCTGTCGAGTCCGAGAGCCAGACGCTCGACTATGCCACCGCGCGGTACGGCGAGGAGATCGTCGACGAGGTTATCGACATTTGGGCGGAGATCGATGAGGGCGATTTGACGTTCCGCGAGGCCAGCAGCGAACTCGGGATGGACCACGCCGACTTTCTGCGCGTCGCCTCGGAACTCGAACTGCTGAATTGAACTGCATGATCGTTCTGCTCGATGCAAACGCGGTCATCATGCACGGACGGCAGTTTCCCGCGCGTGCCAAGGCTGGAGTCGACGATGGCCGACGAATTGTCCTTCCACGTGCTGTCAAACAGGAACTCGTTGACGATGTCCTGGCCGGTGACGACCCGCCGGCGAATCATCTGGAGTCGGCACGGACGATTCAAACGCTCGTTGACGAGGGCGTACTGGAGGTGCGCAGTCCCGATTTCGAACGGTACAGTACG
>JAQCNR010000423.1 GCA_028274925.1 Halovenus sp. | reverse complement strand
CTGTGTGGTGTCGCTGTTAGGAGTCCCAGTGTCAACAAATAATACCGCTGTTTCCATACCGCGCTGGGGCCACTTTCCACTTACTCGGCTCGTCGATTGACCATCCAGGCCACGCCTCCAACTCCCGAAACCGCACTTGCAATCCCAAGCCCGGCCCCCGAATCATCAGCACTGGTGGAAACCTCTTCGGTGGCCTCTCCTCCGCCCTCTTCGGTGGTTTCTCCTCTACCTTGGTCAGCTGATGAACCGATATCCAGCGCAAGGACACCAGTCCCGTATTCAGTATACAGCGTGCCGTCGTTGATTACCGGTGCTGTGGATGTATTACCCCCAAGTTCGTACACCCACTGTCGATTGTGATTCTCGGCGGTTATCGCGTAGATATACCCCGTATCTGCATAATAGATAGTCCCGTCAACTGGCGTCACAGACGTGTCGGACAAGCTCTTACCGCCTTCATATGCCCATTTCCGTGTCCCATCAGCAGCGTTTACCGCATGAATTGTCCCCTCCCAAGTGCCAATATAGACAATCCCGTCAGCAACAGCTGGGATGCCGTCCGCAGCGTCGTATGTCCACTGGACAGCTCCATCAGACGCGTTTATTGCATAAATCTCCCCTTTACCGAGAGGTGTCGAGACACCGTGGGCGTACACCGACCCATCTGCAACGACTGGTGAAGAGAACGGTCCCTTAGCACCGACTCGCCACTGTTTAGTCCCAGTAGCCGCGTCCAGCGCGTAGAAATTATCCCCCCACCCATCGCCAATATAGACCGTTCCGTCAGCAACAACTGGTGCTGTGTTCCCCTCCCCATCCATATCGTACGTCCACTGTTTAGTTCCGTCCTCAGTGTCTAAGGCATAGACAGTTCCAATTCCAACTCCTAGGTAGACCGTCCCGTCAGCCACAGTTTGCTCCCACGCAACGGGATGACTCGTTTCATATCTCCACCGCTCAGTCCCATCAGGCCCAGTGAGTGCATAGACGTTACCGTCTTCACTTCCAATATACACAGTTCCGCTTTCCACTGCCGGCTGTGAGGCTATCCCCGACCCGGTATTGTATGTCCACTGCTCACTGCCATCAGACGCGTCAACTGCGTAAATATACCCATCTGAATCTCCCAAGTACACTGTCCCATTCCTGACCGTTGGCCGTGTACTGTACCCACTCGTGTCGAACTCCCACTGTTGTTCAATGTCATTTTGGGCTGTCGCTGCCCCTGTGTCTGTTATCGTCGCTAGTCCAATCACTGCCGCTCCTGTAGATGTAAGCACTTCTCGACGGGAGAGGTTTGTCATCACCGGGTGTATATTCCCTCTGGTAAAAGTGGTTGAGGATTCATCAGTATCAATATACTATCTGTTTACTGGGAGAGAGACTGACGCAGACAGCCCCTCTCGAGTAATCACGAGCAGGAACACTCTGACCATACCGAATCTCACGAGCGTTCCAATTGAAGGCCGCGTCCTGACAGAGCGTCAGTCTGCGGAGCGAGGGACGTGAGCAGGCTCACTTCCTGAAGACAGTTTTATGATATGATGGTTGATATGAACGGTATGCTGAATTTTTCCCGACAGGAGGCGCTCGTTACCGCGGGCGTCCTTGCTGGCGTGGGGCTCGCGGGATGTTGTGGCAGTGTGGCCCCGACGGTGAGTCCGAAACTACTCGATTCGGTCGAGGGCTGTTTCGGTCTCCTCACTCTCGACGTTGCCCGTGTTGCGCGTTTCTGTCGGCTCGAACAGCAGCAGTTCAGTCTGCTCCTCGGCGACGGGTCGGTGCTCGACACCTCGCGGGACGATGACGAACTCACTCGCTTCGAGCACGACATCCTGCTCGTCTCGCAGTTCGATTCGCAGTCTCCCTGAGGCTACGAAGAATAATTCGTCGGCGTCTTCGTGATGGTGCCAGACGAACTCTCCCTCGGCCTTTGCGAGTTTGACTGCCTGTCCGTTAAGTTCGCCAGCCAACCGCGGTGACCACCGCTCCTCGACGGAGTCGAAGGCATCGCTGAGTGTTACTTTCTCCATACCGTGCGTCTCCGTTCGGCAGATAAGAAACCTTTCGTGGCGGTCAGAGCGCTTCGACCCCGCGGCGGCCGAGGGAGGGTTTTGCTTACTCGCTGACTTCCGTCTTTACCACCGTGGCGGGGCGAGTCGTCAACCGAAGCACGCGGTCGGTGACACTACCGAGTAACGTGCGGTACTCCTCCGGTCTGCGCTTCGTCCCCAACACGAGTACGTCGGCGTCCCGTTCGTCCGCGTACGCGACAATTGTCTCGGCAGGCTGACCGTGCCTGAGGGCAGTCTCGCAGTCGACACCGGCCGCCGACGCGCGCTCTGCGATTTCACTTACCGTCTCCTCGCCGACTTCTTCGAGGCCGTGCTCGGGACCTTCGGCTTCGTCGACGTACTCGTCGCCGCTGTAGGCTGTCACGACATTCTCGTCGACGACGTAGAGGACGTCCAGCGTGGCACCGTTCGCGGCCGCCAGGTCGAGTGCGTGAGTCGTTGCTTCGTCGGATGCGACTGTTCCGTCCGTCGACAGCAGGATTCGGTCGTACATATCAACGACTTTGCACAGGCTGGTTATAAATACGCCCACAATTCTCATCCGGTGACGAACTGATGACTGAACAGACTGACGAACGGCAGACCATCTCTATCGAGGGCCGGAGGTGTCGACGACTTGCTTCTGTGTTGTCCCGACGACGCGGTGTGTACGTGCAGTCCACGGTTTCAGCCCTAACGCAGTGGCAATTTCTCAGTCGCTTTCTTCGTCCGCTGTTGCGCCGGGTGCGTTTTGCATCACGCTTCGAATCCCTTTCAGCGCGTTGTGTTTGCGGGTGTATCCCTCGCCGCCGGTCGCGATTACGTTCCCGTTTCTGTGGACCATCCGCCAGCGCCACTCCGCAGCGCTGTCCTGAAACACCTCGAACCGAGCGAGACTGTCCGGCACCTCTCCCGGCCGACGGCCAACTCTGCACCCTCGCTGCTCATCTCCTCGATTGATTCCACGGACTCTTCCTTGGGGTCGGAGCTGTCTGGCCACTCCAGTTCGACCTCGATACTCATCTCTCCGTCTTCGCCTTCGAACTCGAGTTCGACGCCAACTTCCTCGGGCACCGCAACATCAACCGACTCGTCGTCACTGCTGAGTCGAACGACACCACCGGCAACACCGTCTGCCATGTCTCGAAGTATGTTTGCGGCCTCATTCCTGCTGGCGACCTGCTCGCTCTCGAAGCTTTTTGTCACTCTCAGGGATACGGATAGGAACGTGTTAACTGTTGGCGCATCGAATTCCTATCAGAGAGTGCGGCGCAGTCTGGTGGTTACCAGATGTACTCAAATAGAAGCACTAACACTGATTGGGAAACCGGACGTACATAGTTCCAGATACTTTCCTGTGGTCAATTTAGCTCAGCTACTTATACGAGTCAGGAAACACTGATATTCCCATAGATTAATAATGATGTTACCCCAGTGTCATGTATGGACATATCAACCGGCGGCCAGCTTCTACTCACTGCCGGCGTACTCGGTCTCGCTCACGGTATCGAACCAGACCACGTGGCCGGAATTACGGCACTTACGCACGAGGCAGGAAACGCGAAGCTGTCCGCGCTCGTCGGGGGTTGCTTTGCTCTCGGCCACGCTATCCTCGTCGTCGTCTGGATTGCGCTTGCGTATCTTCTGTTTGGGGCAACTTCGTTCCCGCCACAGCTTGAGCAGTTTGGCCTCCTGGCCGTCGGCATTATTCTGGTGCTATTGAGTCTCTATCTTGGCATCACTGGGGCGCGAAATCTCTTGCACAAGCACCAGCACGACCACGGTGATGGCGAGCACACACACTTCCACGAGCATCTGCCGGCTTCGATTCGAGCGGGCGGAGACAGTCATAGCGAGCACAGCCATAGCGGGCACAGTCATAGCGAGCACAACCACGGCCATGGGGTCATCGAGTACCTCAAGGTCGGCACGGTTGGCGCGCTGTTCACGCTCTCACCGCCCGTCTCGATGATCGCGTTCATTACCGTCGCAATGAGCGACAGTGGGGGGACAGTCGCGGTCGGCGTCGTCGTCGCGTACACGCTTTCTATCGTTGCGACGATGGCCGCTATCGGCGGCGGTGCTGGGTCGCTGTTCCAGTTCTCGAAGGGCAGGAACGAACGACTCCATGCGAGTTTGCAGGTCGTGGCCGCCGTACTGGTGCTGGCGTTTGCAATTTATCATCTTGTGGGCGTGATTCCCAAGTTGGCGATTTGACTGTACTGACACCGACGGTTCTCCTACGGACTGTCTTCACTCTCTGCCGTTTCGATCGCACGCTGTCGTACGGGTACACCGGTGCTGACTGACAACAGTCTGTATCAGTCACTGCTCCGACGATTGGAGACACAGTCCAATAGACAGAGGTTGGATGCAGCACGGGATCTGCGTTCGATTGAGTCCGAATCGGCTGAATCAGCCCGTAAATACGACTGCACACTCAAAATCAACTGTAGGCGTACTTAATAATGAAATCAATGTGTATGTGGCTGTAGGTCACCCCTCCAGAACCTCGACAAAGTTCCCGTCTGGATCGGAAAAAAAGAGAATCTCAACTCCGATGTCAACCTCTTGTGGACCGCTGATAGGCTCGGCATCGTCTGGAAGTTCTGCATAGAACGTGTCGATATCCTCAACCTCGAACCCCAGATGCGTAGCGCCGATCTGATTGATCGCGTCTGGGCTCGCATCCTCACCAGCCGGTTCGTATTCTATCAGCTCGAGTCGACTTCCATCCACATCAAGATGGGCAAAATCACCCACCACGCCGTCGACGCCGATTGCAGTTCCAATCCCGTCACCCGACAGAGTGAACTCCTCAACCACGTCGAATCCGAGGACATCCCGATAGAACGAGAGCGCTTCTTCCAGATCAGTCACGACCAGTCCTGTATGGTGAATCTCTAAATCACTCATATCTATATACAATCGGAGCGGGAAAATAAAATTATGCGTGAGTGACACAACTCGTTTGCATCCAGTTTCGTGAACTGGTCACGATGGGTCTTGCACACGAATCTTGCCAAGACTTGGATAACAGAGTGTGCGAAGCCTCCGATAACACGTCTTAGTAGGTGGTAATCTCTCCGTCACTGACACCTCCTGTCAAAATAAAAGGTAACTGATGCAGTAAACCCACGATGAGCGGTCGCAGACTCAGGGTGTCGAACTGTCCTCGGTCGGCGCGGCGGCGTCGGCGTGGCGGCCGAGTGCGGATTCAAGCACGTCTCGGAGTTCGGTGGGCGTCGCAGCCTGTTCGACGAAATCGCAGTGCTGTCCGTATTCGTCCATAATACTCGGACCGCGGTTCCACAGTGACCGCTCTTCCGGGTTGATCCAGACGAGTTGTTGGCTTCGATCGCGGATTTCATCGAGCACCCACGCTTCCGAATCGTTGAAATTGTTCCGCGCGTCGCCGAGGACAATTACCGTCGGCTTGTGACGGAGCGTTTCCATGTGGTTTTCGTAGAACTGTTTGAATGCGTGCCCAAAGTCGCTGTCGTCGTCGACATCGACCACCTCTCCCTGGAAAACCCCCTCGATGGTTTCCTCGATCCCCTGTCGTCGGGCGAGGTCGGTCACCTCCGCAAGTTCCTTGACGAAGACGAAATCGCGGCTCTTGATGAGCGAGTGGTTTCCGAGTGCGTGTAGAAAGTGCAACATGAGCCGGGAGGCGTGCGTTACCGAGTAGCTCACGTCACACAGCACGACACCCCGGGGTTTTTCGATTTCATTGGTACGGAACACAGGGTCGAACGGGACGAATCCTGTTTTCGCGCTCTTGCGAAGCGTTTTCGAGACGTTCAACTGCCCCGAATCGACGTCGTTCTGTCGTTTCCTGACCTGCTGTTTGAGTCGCCGGACGAGGTGGGCGATTACCATCTCCATTTCGGCCTTCTCAGCCGCGTCGAACGCCTCGAACTGGCGCTCTTTCCACTCGACGACCTTGCGGTCCATGTTGACTGACGGGGCTGGCTGCTCGGTAAACGATGGCTCGCTCTCGAAGTCAGCAATCATCCCTTCGGTTTCGACGGGGACGCTTTCGGCTTCGCCGGTCGCCTCGGCAGTCATCCGCTCGAAGGCGTCGCCGAGGTCCTCGTCGTCGTGATAGAGCATTCGAATTGGGTCGTGGCTATGACCCTCGCCCTCGTGGGTCGGGACGATGTGTTCTTCGGGGTTTTCGAGACGGTAGCCGCCCTCACTGTCGTGGTCGTGGTCGTGACCGTGGCCGCCGGCGGGTTCCAAGCTTTTCGGGACGAACACCGCCTCGAATAGCATCTCGAAAACGGGATGGTCGGCTTCGCGTTTCACCAGCGCCGTTCGGAGGGCGGTCCGGAACGCTTCTCGGTCCCGAATATCAACCTCGTTCGCGGCCCTGAGCGCGTCGATTGCCTCGCTGGGCGAGACACTTAATCCCTCGCGCCGGAGGAGACGGACAAAGAACACCACCATCTCGCCGGTTAATTCAGTCGATGGCTCATCGTCGATGGGGAACTCGGGACTCATTAGCTGTGACTAGTGGCTGTGGTCGTGGTCGTGACTTTGGCCGTGGTCGTGATCGTGGTCGTTGCCAGAATGGATGGACCGGTCACCCGACTCCCACTCGTCGTAGTGGGCAAGCACAGCGCCGTGGTCAGCGTGGTGTTTGATGAGTGCTCCGGTGGTGTTTTCTGCGACTTCGCGGGTAATCTGGTCGTATCCAAGACTTGCGAGCGTCCGTGCCCAGTCGACAGTTTCGCTCAGGCCCGGCGTCTTCCGGAGGTCGTGTGACCGAAGCCCCTGCACGAAGCTCACGATTTCTTCGCCGAGCGCCTGGCTCGTTTCCGGGGCTTGGGTCAACACTACGTCGAGTTCGCGCTCCGGGTCGGGGTAGTCGATGTAGCAGTAGAGACACCGCCGCCGGAGTGCGTCAGAGAGCATCCGGGTGTTGTTGCTCGTGATGATCGTAATCGGTGGATGCTCGGCGCTGACGGTCCCGAGTTCGGGAATCGTTACCTGGTAGTCATCGAGCGTTTCCAAGAGGAACGCCTCGAACTCGTCGTTGGCACGGTCGATTTCGTCGATGAGCAGGACCGCGGGTTCGGCGCTCTGGAGCGCACGGAGAATTGGTCGTCCGAGCAGAAAATTCTCCGAGAAGAAGGCCGATTCTTCTGTACTGAGTTCATCGACTGCATCCGAAATCGACATGTCGCCAAAGCGGTCGGTGAGCTGGTCGGTGAGGAGCTGTGTGTAGAGCATCTGCTTGCCGTACTCCCACTCGTAGAGCGCGGTAGTTTCGTCGATGCCCTCGTAACACTGGAGTCGGTGCAGGTCGGTCTCCATTGCAGCCGCGAGCGAGATTGCGAGTGATGTTTTCCCGACACCGGCCGGTCCTTCGAGTAAAATCGGCTTTTCCAACACGGTCGCCATCCTGACTGTCGTGGCGATTTCCCGACTCGCAACGTAGTTTTGCCCCGCGAGAGCGGTAATGATATCATCGTCCGTGTCAAACTGACGCATTCCTGTGTTAATTGGTGTCATCTAACATAAATCCGTCGTACCGTCCTGCACGGCGGTCCTGACCGACAGATAAGGTGCCGTCGTGGGCAGTAAAATGAGAGAGCCTACACCCGGTTCAGTCGCGTGACTCAACCGCCTCCTGTACTGCCGCTCTGTACTCCGCATCGTCAGCAGTCTGGAGGAATTCGAGAAGTGCTTCGTGGCCGACAGCGCTGGCAACGCCCTTGACTTCCGAGCGGTCGCGCAGGTTCTTCACGCCGGCCCCCCGAACAGCATTGATTTCGGAAAGCACTGCCTCGTAGTTGTCTGTCTCCACGGATTCGTCGGTCTCGGCTCCGTCTTCTGGCTCGGACGCCGTGTTTTCAGGGACAGACTCGTCCTCAGACTCCGTGTCACGCCCCGGCTGGGATTGTGGATGCTGATTCATCGATGGTTCGGCTGTGGGTGTCTGACTCGCGTCGTTGGCTTCGGAGCTCGCGGCCACGGTGTCCTCGTCGGTGTCGAAGACCGAATCCGGCGTATCGTCCAGGTCGGCGGATGTCACGTTCGACGATGAACCACCCCCGATGGTATTGATGGGCGCGTGAGAACTCACAGTAGCTTCAACTCCAAGTTCAATACCACCGTGGCGCACTCTTACTGTCCACTCGTCGTCACACACTGAACAGCGAACCTGCAAAACAGCCGCAGTGTCGGTATCGGAAGTACGCAGTTCCGTGATGCCGACCTCTGAGCCACAGTCCATACACGAAAGCGTCAGTCGAGTCATGCTGGAATCTCCGTTTGAGAGCAGCCCCGCGATTGCGGCCAGAGCTCAGTCGATGCTCGTGGTAGCCTCCTGGGTGAGCTGACGGAACCCTTGGGCGAACCTGAACGTCCAGCGTTCCAAACGTGCATATAATATACTTTCCCACGACGAGAATAAAACACTAGCAGGACAGTGGTGCCGAACTACGCTCCTGAACTGACGACGGTGGGAGTTCTTGTAGACAAATGCTAAACGTATTTACTGTCGAACGTTGATAACAAGTATGAGAATCGTGCTCCGCTCGGAGGGGTTCGAAGAGCGGGAGATTAGCGAACGAACGGTTGCAAACACGCTCGGCATCGCTGACCCTGAACCTGAGGACACGCACGTCAAAATGTTCGTCAGGAAGCGTGTCCGCCAGCAGAACATCCGCTCGGACCAAACGTGGAGCGCTGGTGTATTCGACGACGACAACCGACTCCTATACACGAAACAACCAGTTACCACGACCAAAGAATAGCGCCGTCGAACGGCGCGGCGGATGATTGTCAGTACCTGTCCGACTGAACCGGTAGCATGGCAAAACCTCAGAATGACTGAGGTCTACAGCGTGATGCGCGAGGGTTCCTCGCTGGGATCGTAACGGACCCAGGGCTCGTCGAAGTTCACCATGAACAGATCGGCGATGGTGGCTGGGTCGAGATCGCGGGGCGTCCCTTCGGTACAGAAGTCCTCGAACGCGTAGTTGCTACACTTCTCCAGGTCCTCCTCTTGCATCCCGATCTGGTCCCACGTCTGTGTGATGTTGAGATCGGCTTTGAGCTTCTCAACCTCCTCGACGGCGCGGTAGGCTGCCTCCATTTCCGTCATGTCGCTGGTATCGACGCCGAATCCGCGCTCGGTGATATCCGCGAAGAGTTCGGGTGTCGCGGGCACCTCGTACTCCATCGCTGCGGGCAATGCAATAGAGTTGCACAGACCGTGTGGCAGGTCGTACACTCCACCGAGAACGTGCGCCATCGGGTGGACGATACCGAGACCCGCACTGTTGAACGACTGTGCAGCGAGGAACTGTGCCCACGCCATGTTCTCGCGTGCCTCACGGTCGTTGCCGTTCGCATAGGCCTGCGGGAGATTCTCTGCGACGAGTCGGATAGCCTCGATTGCCATTGCGCGATTGCTTTTCACTCCCAATCGGGAGACGTACGCCTCCACGGCGTGTGTGAGCGCATCCATTCCCGTCCATGCGGTGAGGTGTGGCGGCATCGTCCGGTGAAGTGCCGGGTCAACGATGGCAACAGAATTCAACATCCCGAGGTCAGCGAGCGCCATCTTGTACTGCTCGTCAGTGTCGGAGATTACCGAGTAAATGGTGGTCTCCGAACCCGTTCCTGCGGTGGTCGAGACGGCGATCATCGGGAGGTTCGATGGATTCTCTGCCTTATCGACACCCTCGAACTCCGTGATGTCCCGGCCGTCGTGAGCCTCGACCAGTCGGACGCCCTTCGCACAGTCGATGGAACTGCCGCCGCCAAGCGCGACAATCCCATCCGCACCGTCCTCCTGCTGGAGTTCGTAGGCCTCGTGCACCTCGAAGTCCTTCGGGTTCGAGGTCACACCGTCGTACACGCTCGAAGCCACGTCGGCATCGTCGAGAATGTCGGTCACTGAATCGACGATACCGGTGCCCGAGAGTCCAGTGGTGACAATCAGCGCATGGTCCATCCCGAGCGCCGCTGCTTCTTCGCCGACACTTTCGTGAGCCCCCCATCCGAACGTAGTTCGCGGTGTCGGAAAGACTGTTTTGACCGGGAATTCCTCGGGAGCCTCGTCGATGCTCCGCCGCGGGTGCCCCCCGTGAAGTTGACGACTCGGTTCTTGCGGGTCGACCGTATTGAGTTCGAAGGAAGTACTCTCGTAGGAGCCTTTCCCCTCTATTTTGTATTCCTGATTTGCCATACGGTAACATACTACGATTGCATCGACAAATAGTTATCGAATTATCATGTTAGACTCTCCGGCAGTTCAGGTACTTCCTGTGAAACAGGTCGTCGAACGGTGCGTTCCATTCGCTCCGAGGATTTTGTTCTCTCTGATTCGCCTAGCCACGAATAGTAACTGCGGGAGTGACCACTTACCCGCAAGATACAGTGAGACTGCACATGTCTCGCTCCACCCCCTCGCTTCTCAAACTCGCTCGCATAGAGAGTGCCAGCTAGCCACTCTCCAGACGTGAGTGACGGGTATCACTCGCCTTCGAGCGGTTGTCCACGTTGGTCGATACGTGTCGCTGGCAATCCTGCACGGTCAGCGTGTTCACGAACAGCATCCTCGTCTTCGGCCTGGTAGCGACAGAACGTGCCAGTAACCATTCCGTCCTCGTTGGTCAACACCTCTGACTCAACCCACCGAATGCCGACACCCTCGCTGCGGAGTTCCTCTAACACCTCACCGGATTTATCACCTGCCGCCTGCAGGTCCTCTTCGGTAATCGGTTCATCTAACGACCGGAGTATAAGAAAGTCTGTTAGGTTTTGTTCTGACATAGTTCACTTGCATTGAATTGTTCAAAACCAAGACATATAAATCTGGCCGGTGGGAAATTCACCGGCCGGTACGCGCCGAAGGTAACTCTGAGACGTATTCTTCGTGAATCTGCTCCGTACGCGCCGCCATTACGAAGTTGGTCTCGTGCAGTCTGTCGATTCCACCGTGGGCCATGTGCTGCTCACAGTACCTCCTTACCGGAGACGAGTGCAGCGAGTCTCCGGCCTTTTTCGCCCACGTTCGCAAGAGCACAGCTCTTGCGCAGTATGGAAGACGTACACGTCTTCCATGCACACCAGAACGCGGAGCGTTCTGGGGACAGCCCGGCAGAAATCTTCGATTTCTGCGGACGTTTTTGCGACGAGTGGTGCGCGAAGCGCACCCGAGTCGGAAAAAGGTGGATGGGCCCGGGCGGATTTGAACGCATCGTACCGCTGCCCTCATGCGATTACGAGACAGCAAA